>JAPPFH010000110.1 GCA_028875185.1 Chloroflexota bacterium
TGGAGACGCTCATCTGCTAATACCAATCAAGCCTTGTAAGGCTTGATTGGTATTAGCGAAAATCGCCTGATTTTCTGCCCCCATCCCCCAGCCCCTTACCCCAAAATGAGGGAAGGGGAGCTTAGCCCAGTGCGAAACAGTACACAGATTGCGATTTCGTCTCGTTATTAGGATCTGTCATGCAGTATTCTGCCCATTTTTCATGCCGGTCTTGTAATACCAATCAAGCCTTACAAATCGTTTGTGTGGCGGGCAAAATCCCTCAGATTGGACGCGCCAAGAGTCGCGCTCGCTTGACAGCGCATTGTCAATTGTCTACAATATGATGACATCGCCCAGCGACCGACTGCGCGCTATGCCTAGCGAATCAAGCAACGTACTCGAAGTACGCGATCTCAGAACCTATTTTCAGTTGCCCGAGGGTACGCTCAAAGCGGTTGACGGCGTCGACCTGACGATCGCTCCCCACCAGACGGTTGGCGTCATTGGCGAATCCGGCTCGGGCAAGAGCGTCACAGCGCAATCGATTTTGCGGATTGTGCCACCGCCTGGCGCCATCGAAACCGGGGAAATCATATTGCGGCGCAAAGACGGCAGCGCGGTCGATATAGGCAAGCTGAATCCGCGCAGCGCCGAAATCCGCGCCATTCGCGGCGCCGAAGTCTCGATGGTGTTTCAGGAGCCGATGACCAGTCTTTCGCCCGTCCATACGATAGGCGCGCAAATCGTCGAGGCCATTCGGCTACACATTGAAAACGACAAGAAAAAAGCCAAGCAGTTGGCGCTGGATATGATTAATCGCGTCGGCATCTCGAACCCGAAGCAGCGATTCGATGAATATCCGCATCAGTTATCGGGCGGAATGCGCCAGCGGGCGATGATCGCGATGGCGCTATCATGCAGCCCCTCCCTGCTCATTGCCGACGAACCCACAACCGCGCTTGATGTCACCGTACAGGCGCAGATCCTGGAATTGATGAAGGAATTGCAGGCGCAATTCGGCATGGCGATCATGTACATCACACATGATCTGGGCGTCATCGCCGAGATCGCCGACGAAGTCAACGTCATGTATCTCGGTCGCGTGGTGGAACGCGCCTCGACGGTGGAGCTGTTCAAGAATCCGCGGCACCCGTATACGCAGCGACTGCTGAAATCCATTCCGCGTTTGGGCGGTCGTGGACGCGGGCGTCTCGACGCCATACGCGGCAATGTGCCGGTGCTGATGAATCCGCCGGCTCAATGCGGCTTCGCCTCACGCTGCGATGATTTCATCAGCGGAAAGTGCGATGCCGCCGTTCCATCGCTGGTGCATATGGGAAGCGATCACTATGCGCGCTGCTTCTTGCACAGCGAAGAAAGCGAGCCGGTTTATGCCTGAGCCGGAAGCGACAAGAACGAAAGAGATCGGCGAAGTCCTGTTAGAGGTGCGTGAGCTCAAGAAGCATTTCCCAATTGAGAAGGGCTTCTTTCGCTCGGTGCAGGGCCAGGTGAAGGCGGTCGATGGCGTCAGTTTCACCATTCGCGAAGGCGAAACTTTCGGACTGGTCGGGGAATCCGGCAGCGGCAAGACGACCTTGGGGCGCTGCATCGTGCGCGGCATTGAGCCGACTTCGGGGCAAATCATGTTCCGGCTGCCCAATGGCGACGAGGTCGATATTGCCACGTTGGACAAGAAGGGATTGCGCGCCGTGCGCAAGCACTTTCACATGATCTTCCAGGATCCGTATTCTTCGCTTGATCCGCGCATGTCGGTGCTTGATATTATCTCCGAGCCGATACGCAACAATAAGCTCCTTTCCGATTCGCGCGAGATTCAAGATCGCGTGCGAGAATTGATGGACAAGGTCGGCTTGGATATTCAGCATCTCAATAGATATCCGCATGCCTTTTCCGGCGGCCAGCGGCAGCGCATCGGCATTGCCCGCTCGCTGGCGCCAAGCCCGCTGCTGATCGTTTGCGATGAGGCTGTGTCTGCGCTTGATGTCTCGATTCAGGCGCAGATTCTCAATCTGCTGGAGGATTTGCAAGAAGAATTTAATCTTACTTTTCTTTTCATCGCGCATGATTTATCGGTCGTTGAGCATATTTCCGACCGTGTCGGCGTGATGTACGTTGGCCAACTGGTGGAGTTGGCTGATACCGACTCTTTATTCACCTCGCCCAAACATCCATATACCGAGGCGCTGCTTTCAGCCGTGCCGACAACCGATCCCGAAATCAAGATGGATCGGATCGTTTTGCCCGGCGAGGTCGCCAATCCGGCGGCGCCGCCAACCGGCTGTTATTTCCACCCACGCTGCCGATACGCGCAGGCGATATGCGCCGAAGAAGCGCCGGCGTGGACAAAGGTCGCCAACGGTCATTACGCCGCCTGTCACTTCGCCGATGAGTTGGAACTGCGCGGCGTCGAGAATGAAAGCTGATGGATTTACTGATCGTCTTCGTTATCGCCTCGGTGATTGGCGCCGTTATGATCGCCTGGGTCATCATTTGGACAGCCAATCGCGCTTCGGCATCGGCGATAACGCGTCACTTCAAAGCCAGCGAGTATATCCTGGAGACGGGAAAGCCGCCGCCTGATTGGCTCGCGGCGCCAATATGGAGACGCCTGCGGGCTAAGGCGGATACGTCAAACAGCGAAATTTCCCTACTTGCGCGCCTTGATGAATTGATTCGTTTCTTCGAACACTGCAGCTTCTACGAAGATGAATTCGCGCGTGAACAGCATCTGTCTCAATTGGAGGGCATACGGCGAGCCTGGCAGTCGGGCGAGGTCCGCTAGCCATCACTCCAGCCTGACGATCGCCCACAATTCGAGACTTGGCACGCGAACGACTGTATCCGCGTCAATTGCGCCGCATTGGATTTCGCGCGGCGATTCCTCCGGCGCGTAAAGCGTCGCGCGAGAAAATGTTCTGCCCAGCAAGCCGCCCACTAGCGTCAATTTGAGATTTCGCACGGCGCCATACGTATCCGACTCGATGTCGTAGTTGCTGTTGAGCAGATGACAGATGACTGGCGCGTCAACATTATCTGGCTGCTGGCGAATCAGCGCGCTGATATTATCGGCGCCGCTTACGCGAACGCTGTGCCCGGCTCGGTTGAGCAGATCGCTCGCTCCCGACCAGGTGATGAGGCGATCGCCCGCCGCCTTGAGCTTGGCTTCCTGCGCCTCGGTTAAGTATGACGGTTCAAATCGCACAACCGCGCGGTACGGGCTGAGGTCCGCCTCAAGCAGTTGGTCTTCAACCCAGTCGTCGCCGGCGACGATGAGCCGAAAGGGGACATTGGCGCGGCTAAGGGCGATGCAAGCCTCAGCCAGTTCGGTTTTGGGCGCGCTGCGATTCTGCCCGCCGAGATGGCCGCCGCTCAAACGATCGCCCAGGTATTGCCGCACCGCATTGTTGCTGAAAATTAGCGCGACCTCCGCGGCAGATTCGTATCCATCAAACAACTCCGGATAATCGCGAATGAAGTGATAGAGCGGTTCATAATCTCCCGGCTTGCTGTGATACCAGCAGTCGGGTTCGCCCGCGTTGCGTATCGTCCACATCTTGTCCGGCGCCATGAACACATGCCCATGGGCATAAGCCTGCGCGATCCAGAGGCGGATATGCCCCGGCCGGTCCTTGAGGCGGCAGGGCTCGAAGGCGCGCGGCACGCCCGTTATCGCCATCACTCGATCCAGGGCGTCCGCCAGTTTGAGGGCGTAGACCGCGTCGGTCGGCAGGATCTCTTCTTCCGGCGCCAGATATTGCATCTCATTGGTGTAGAAATCGTGGGCGTCAACAGCGTAAATGAACTCCGCCCAATAGAAAGGCGAATTGGAACTCATTGGCACACGCTCGCCAAATTCCTGAGCGTAGCGCTTGAAAGCGCGAAAGAGTGTGTTGACCTCTCGCCACTGGTAATCAAAGTATTGTTTAGCCAAGGGGATGACCGGTGGGAAAGCCAGTATTTCCGCCCGATAACGCTCGTCCGTGACGCCATGAGACAGGAGAAAATCACGGTAATCAAAGGACTCGATATCATCGATTCCGTGCGATTCAAGTTCGGCCTCGCTCATTTCTGAATTGATATACTCGCGAAAACCCGCCATACAGTGTTCGCAGAAGCAGCCGCCGTAGCGCGCGTTAAGCGAGGCAATCGTTGGAATCGCCGAATCGATCATGAGCCAATCCGTTCCCGCCTCCATCACGCGGCGCAATTGGTCCATCAAGTAATGCCGATAACCAGGCGCATTGGTGCAGAAGTAATACGGAGGGTGCCCTTTGTAGCGGTGCTCCCACCAGGTTATCGCCGGCCGGTCATTGAGATCGCGCACGGTCGATTCCATGTAGTTGGAATCGAAATCGATCATGCCCATCCAATCGGCATCCAGCTCGACGCGCCCCTGAAACTTGACGCCGCAGCGATGCGCCTCGTCGACATCGCGCATCATCTCCTCGTCGGGCGGCAGGCCGCGGCGGTCCGGCTCGGGCAGGAAACCCCAACCCAAGCCAGTCGCTCGATAGCGCCGATAGACATCCATGCCGCATGGACGGGTAATCAGCACATCAGATCGTTGTAAAGCCATTTCCCCGCTCCAATACTGCGCTATATCTTCGTAACATAGGTGTAGTACGCGCCACGTTCGCGCCCTGCGTTCGCATCGCTTAGGGATGTGAACAACCGGGTTGCGCCAGCGCGCAGTTCCATTTCAAACGTTACATGGCTGAGGGCTTCAGAGACATCTTTGGTCCAAGCCTTATCGCCAAGCGTGAGGCTGGCGCTGGTTATGTTCATCGGCTTGTCAGCCTCTCGCGGATGCGTACGCAATTCAATATGGTAATGACCGGGTTGCGCAACATCAATCCACCAGAATCCAGTCGCGTCATAAGCTGGATCATCTATCCAGCTTTGCCTCCAGGGAACGCGGCCTTCCGTCGGATGCCAATCGCGCGCCGATAGCAGCGCCGGATTCTCGTAGGTCGCGCCAACTGGGATCGCGACCATCTGCGTGAAACAGTCCTGCATTTCATTCCAAAATAGATCGTAGTCGCGGCGAAGCGCGGCCGCCACTTGAGGGAAGTCAGGCGCGACATCATGCGCCTGCGCCCGATCGCGCTCGACATCGTAGAGTTCCGTCTCGTTCGCCAATCGCCAGCGCCCATTGAGCACAGCCGTCTGATGCCATTTGCGCGGCTGGTCGGGCTGGAGCTGCACGACGATTGAACGCTCCGGCAATTCATCGACATCACCGCGCGTTAAGCCAGCCAGGCTGATGCCGTCAAATGCGATTTCAGGAGCGCTTTGCAGATCGCAGAGCTCGATCAGAGTTGGCAGAATATCAATATGCGCAGTCAGTTGGCTGACGTTTCGCTCAGTGGGCAAATGCCGTGGCCAGCGCATGAAGAAGCTCACCTGATGACCGCCATCGTAAAGCGAGCCCTTTTTGCCGCGCAAGCCTGCGTTAAAGCCAGCGCCAGTCGCTGGATCAAAGCCGGCCGCGGTGCCATGATCCGCGGTGAAGATAACCAGCGTTCGTTCATCGAGGTGCAGCGCCTTCAATCGCGCGAAAAGTCGACCCATATTTTCGTCGAAATTGGCGATCATGCCGTAGAATTTGGCGCGTTCCTCCGGGATGCCCTGATCCAAATATGGCGCGGCGTAACGGTCCGGCACGATATGCGGCGCGTGCATGGCGTTCGGCGCCAGATATATGAAAAAGGGCGCCTGTTTATTCGCATCAATAAATTCGAGCGCAGCGTCGAAGAAAACATCGGTGCAGTAGCCTTCGCAGCGCGTTGGCTCGCCATTATGAAAGTACACATCGTCGACATAATTATTGCCCCAGTAGTCTGGCAGCTCGCCGATGCCGCCGCCGCGGTGACAGAGCGTTTCTTCGAAGCCGCGATACTGCGGGGCGAAGGGATAATTGTCGCCAAGATGCCACTTGCCAAACATGGCGGCGCGATAGCCCTCCGCGGCGAATACGTCAGCCATGGTCACCGCCGCGGGATTCAGCAGATGGCGTCCCTGAATTACATGCCATACGCCGTTGCGAGCGGCGTATTGCCCGGTCAGCAGCGCGGCGCGCGAGGGCGAGCAGAGTGGATCGTGATGATGGTTGTCGAGCTGTACGCTTTCGCGCGCCATGCAGTCGAGATTGGGCGTTTTGAGGACGGGATTGCCGTGGCAGCCAATATCGCCATAGCCTTGATCATCGGTGATGACGAAGATGACATTTGGCGCGGCGGGCATGTCAGCGCTCCGGCGCCAAATGAATGCTAGACCCAGCCCAGCGATTGATCATGGCGCTCCCAGCGAATGAGGAAATCCCAGGGTTCTTCGATCGACGTAATGCCGAGCGCATCCTGGCTCTGCCTAGTGGCGTGCGGGCTCCACTGGGTGACATGGCTCAAGCCCCAGGTCAAACCCGACAGGGGCTCGGCGTTTTCCGAATCCGAGACGCGCAAGGCGCCAGACGCTTGCGGCGGATCAATGATCGTCGCTTTCAGCGCAAAGTTTAGCCCGTCGGGCGCGAACTGAATCGTGTTTTTCTCCGGACCGCAGCGGGTCAATAGCGCGCCGACGCCGCCAGCGAAATTCCAGACCATTACTTCGTGCCCGCTGTTGGTTATCGGGTTAAGCGGCGACTTCTCGTAAGGACCCAGGGGATCGTCGGCGATGGCGACGCCCCACTTGCTCTCCATATTGCTGTGCCCGATGCCTTCGCCTTTGAAGTAGAGCCAAAAACGACCTTCGCGGAAAAGCAGCGCCGGGTCGTGGACGCGCAAGCTGTCGAAAGACCCTTGCTCGGTTGCTTCCAGCGGGTGGGCGCGTTCATCAAGCACGCCAGAAGGATCCGGTTCGACAACTGGCGCGGGCATCTTCGTCCAGGGTCCATGCGGCGAATCAGCCCAAGCCAGGGCGATGGATTCTGGCGTGCCGCGCCAGGTCGGCGCTCGCGTCACCTGATACACCAAATAAAAGCGATCGTCATGCGCCAACACATCGGGCGTAAAGATGCTGCGTTCGTCGTAGGCGCCGGCTGGTCCGCGCTCGACTGCCGGTCCTTGCTCTTGCCAGGCTCGGCCGTCCGCCGACGTGGCGTACCAGACATCGGTCAGATCCCAGGGCATCGCCGGCAGGGTATCGGTGGCGCGCACATGGCCAACCGGCGCGCGAGGATGATCACCGCGGGTATACCATACGTAGTACAAGCCATCGACTTGGATGATGCAACTCGGATCACGGCGGACGATCCCCTTTTCGTAACCCAAGCCCTCAATCGTCGAATAGCGGAACTTGGTGAACCAGGGGTTGTCCGCATCTCGCGTCTTGAAGCGCTGCATGGCCGCGCTTTGCGGCATCGTAACATCCTCCGCCAGAATAATCGTGGTGTGACAGGCGCCACACCACGATCCACTCTTCCAAGCAGTCGGCGGGAACTACATATCGCTCTCGAAATACCACTGCTCCGGCATAAACATGACCCACTGCCGGTAGCTGAAGCTCCACATGCCGTCAGTATCGTTCGGCGGCGTATTCTTCAGGCTCTTCTTGAAGAGCAAAGGCTGCGGCGGCCGCTGCACGGTGCCTATCTGATACAAACCGCGGAACGTCATGTCATGAAACTGCTTGCCGATTTCCAGATACGACTCCGAGCCGTAGGGTTGCTGCAGCCACAGCTGGCTGAGATCCCAAAGTTCTTTGATATCGGCGGGCGGTTCACTGCCGCGTTCGCCGCCGCTGTTCAGCCAGTCGGTCCATTCTTTGGAACCGGCGCGCGCGCCCCAATGCGGTCTGATATTGTTAATCGCGCCGGAGAATTCGCCGATATCGACAATGTCCAATCCCCAGCCGGCGATGTCGTGGCCGCCAGTACCGCGCAGTTCGTTGTAATAGCTGCGCTCGATGAGCTTGAGCTGAGTCTTGACGCCGACCGCGTTCCAATAAGAAACAACGAGCTCGGCGATCTGCCCCCAGGCTTCTTCGGGCACGGCGACCTGCATGTTGATGAACAAGGTTTCGCCATCGGATCGCAGGCGGTTGCCATCGCCGTCGCGCGCGTCCAAACCCATCTCGTCCAGCAATGCGTTCGCCTGATCCGGGTCGTAATCGGCGAAGTAATCAGTCATCCAGGGCTCATAAAAGCTGGAATCCGGCGTCGGCGCCGATTGAGACGGCGTCGCCAAACCGAAGTAGATCAGCTCGTTGATCTCACTGCGGTTGATCGCCAGCGACATCGCCTGGCGGAAGCGCGCATCGTTAAAAATCTCGCGCATCGCCGGGTCGGGATGGGTCAAGTTGAACATCATGCTGTATTCGTTGCCGCGATTGTAGGTCACCAGCGCGGTGCGATAACCGCCCGCTTCTTCGTTGTCGCGGTAGGTCGGCACACTCAGCAATTTGCCCCAGCCGAAGTGGCTGTATTCGCCGGCTATCGCGCGCAGATCCTGCACTTGCAGATCTTCGACGAGCACACGCCGCAGCGTGTCGGTATAGGGAAGCTGATTGCCCGCGATATCCACTTTGAAGAAATAGGGATTGCGCTCAAAGCGCTTGTTGCCGAAGGAATCCTCGCTCGCGTATACAAAGGTATTCAAGGTCGGAATGCCGACGACGGTGTCGGTAGCGGTTGTGCCCGTATTGGTATTCGGACGCAGACGCGCGTTCAATAGCTGCGCCCAGCCGTCAAATCCGGCTTCCGCCGCCAGATCGTTCGCATTCTCGTTGTAGTCGATGTGGAATTGCTTGAAGTAATGCGCGGCACGGAAGCCCCGGTGGCGCGGATTGCTCGCCATGCGCACGATCATTGAGGGATGTGGCTGTGAGAACGTGTAGCGGAGCGTCGTCTCATCAATGATTTCCAGCAGCGGTTTCTCGTTGCCGGGCCGCCATTCGCCCGGTATCCCGCCCGTGACCTCTTCATTCCACAGGACATCTTCAAACCAGAATCGGAAATCCTCTGAGGTGAAGGGATGGCCGTCCGACCATTTATGCCCGTCTCGCAGATGAATCGTCAGCTGCGTTTGGTCCTCAGACACGTCATAAGCGGCGGCGATATTGGGGATGATCGTCTGCAAGTCCGTGTTGATGGTGAAGAGCTTCTGCATCACCATTTCGGAGACATCCCAGCCGCAGCAAGTTGGGCTGGTTGAAGGTCCCGCGAGCTCGCCGCCATAGACGCCGATCGCGTCCAGCGGTTCCACAACGACCGGCTCAGCTGGCAAACGTTCTTCCACGGGCGGCAGCTCACCAGCAGCTGCGCGCTCCGCCAGCATCGGCGCCTCGCTGTACATGCCGATGGATTGCCCGGTCGCCGCTTCGTATGCCGCTGGCGATCCGAACTGCTGCGGATAAGTCTTTTCGCTGATGGTCTGCCCCGAAGACGCGCTTCCAATTACAAGTGCAAGCAAAAGCGCAAGCGTTAGCCATTTTCTATTCATTCTTCATTTCCTCGCTTGGTCAAAAGATAAGGGACTGGCAGAATCTGCCAGCCCCTCGGATTGTAACATAGGGTCGGCGCTTTAGCCGTCACCCTCGAAGTACCACTGTTCGGGCATGAACATAACCCACTGCCGGTAGGTCCAACTCCATTGCCCGGTGGTGTCATTCGGCGGCGTGTTCTTCAAGTTTGTCTTGAAGAGCAGCGGCTGCGGCGGGCGTTGAATCGTACCGATTTGATACAGTCCGCCCATCGACAAGCGATAGAATTCCTTGCCCAATTCGAGCCATTCATCGGAGCCGTAGCTCGCTTCGAGGAAGGCTTCGCCGGCCGCCCAAAGATCCTTGATCTCTTGCGGCGGCTCTTCTCCGTCTTCGCCATCGGATTGCATCCACTGGCGCCAGAGATGACCGGATGCGCGCGCGCCCCAGTGCGGCCGCATATTTGCCAGACCGTTAGCGACTTCACCGATATCCAGCATGTCTGTGCCCCAAGCCGCCATATCCACTTGATTGCCATCGCGCAATTCGCGGTACAAGCCTATTTCGATGAGCTTGTAGCTCGTCTTGACGCCGACGTCATTCCAGTACGAGGTGATCAGCTCGCCGATTTGGCGCCAGGAATCTTCCGGCACCGAGACCTGGAAGTTGATGAAGAGCGTTTCGCCATCGGGCCGCAGGCGGAAGCCGTCGCCGTCGCGCTGATCCAAGCCCATTTCGTCCAGCAGTTCATTCGCAAGATCTGGGTCGTATTGCGCGAAATATCCGGGCATCCAGTCCTCGAAGAACAGCGAAGACGGCACGGGCGAATTCGCCGATGCGTTCGCCAAGCCAAAGTAAACCAGCTCATTGATTTCATCGCGATTTATCGCAACCGACATCGCTTGACGGAAACGGATATCCCAAAAGATATCGCGCAGTTCCAGGTTCGGAGTCGTGAAGTTGAACATGATCGAGTATTCGTTGCCGCGGCTGTATTCGGCTAGAGCGGTGCGATAGCCGCCGGCTTCTTCATTTTCGCGATAGGTCGGGAAGCTCAAGAGCGTGCCCCAGCCATAGTGGCTGTATTCGCCAGCGATGCCCTTGAGATCTTGGACTTGCAGGTCCTCGACCAGGATGCGGCGCAGCGTGTCGGTGTATGGCAACTGGTTGCCCGCGGTATCGACCTTGAAGAAGTAAGCGTTGCGCTCGTAGTACTTGTTGCCGAAGGAATCTTCGCGGACGAAGACGAAGGTGTTCAACGTTGGCGCGTAGGGATCAGTCTCCGAGCCGAGGTTCCAGGTGAAGTTATAGGGGCTCATCTTGGCGTTGAACATCTGGACCCAGTCTTCAAAGCCGCTCTCAGCCGCCAGCTCGTTAGCGTCTTCGTTGTAGTCGATATGGAACTGTTTGAAGTAATGAGCGGGGCGGAAGCCGCGCCGGCCCACTTCGCTGCCGACAGCGATAAGCAATGTTGGGCGCGCCTCCGCATAGGTCATGCGGATGGTTGTTTCATCCAGAATGTCAATCTGCGGCAATTCGCCCTTCAGCACCCAGGGACCGCCAGGCGAAGGCGTCAAGTCGGAATTGCCTAGAATGTCTTCAAAGAAGAAACGGAAGTCTTCGGTGGTGAAGGGTTCGCCGTCCGACCACTTGTGACCTTCGCGCAGATGGAAGGTGAAGGTGGTTTGATCGTCCGAAACCTCATAGGCGCGGGCGATGTTGGGGATGATGGATGTCAGGTCGGTGTCGATGGTGAGCAGCTTCTGCAGGCGCATTTCGAGCACGTCCCAGCCGCAGCAGACCGGGTTGGTCGTGGGACCGGCCAGTTCGCCGCCGTATTCGCCTATCGCTTCGAGCGGTTGCACGACAACCGGTTGCGCAGGCAAGCGCTCTTCAAGCGGCGGCAATTCCCCAGCCGCGACTCTATCCGCCAGCATCGGCGCTTCGCCCCACATGTCAATGCTGTTGCCAGTGGCGGCGGAATAGGCGTCCAGGTCAGCGTATTGGAATGGATAGACCAGATCACCTTCGCTCATATCCTGCGCGATGGCGGCGCCCGAAAGCAAGACCAAAGCAAGGACAAGTAGCAAGCTAAACATGTTGCGTTTCATGGGTAGAATCCTCTCTTGAAATTTCCTCGCATTTCACACACTGTTTCGATGCCCTTTGTTCAATATGCCCCCCTTATAGAGCCCTTCGCCTGCATTCAATCTTTCTGTACGAACAAAAACGAATTGCCGGATAGCGGTAGCGCGCCATCAACCTGTCGAATATTGTAAATTGTACATTGTTGACAATGCGTCCTTTCGGAACATAGCATGGTTCGGCCGCATCTGTCTAGCTCTTTTCATATTGTCGCAGCTGCTCCCAATCGAATTGGACGCCATGTCCTGGCGCGTCCGATGCTTCCATGACCCCGTCCCGAAGCGTCGGCGGGTTCTTGATGAAACGCTCCAAGCCAAAGCTGTGCACCTCAAGAAAGGACGCGTTAGGTATCGCCGCCAACAAGTGAAGGTGCAGTTCATGTACACCGTGAGAAGTGACAGGCAGATTATGCGTGTAAGCCAGATTTGCCACGCGCATCCAGTTGGTAATGCCGCCGATATTAGAGACGTCGGGCTCGGGAAAGGCAATCATGGCGTCTTCGATCGAATGACGAAACTCGTAGACCGTATGCAGGTTCTCGCCGGCCGCGATTGGCAAGCCTCCCTCGGTCGCGATGCGCGCCATGCCCTTGTAGTCGTCGGGAATAGTGGGCTCTTCAAACCAGTAGACGTCAAACTCGCGGAATTTCCGCGCGGCGCTGATGGCTTGTTCGACGCTGTAGCGCATGTTGGCATCCACCATCAGCGGCGTATCGGACCCGATGCATTGACGCACGGCGCGTACGCGTTCGACGTCTTCCGATAACCTGGCGCGCCCCACCTTGATCTTGATCGCGCGGAAGCCTTTCCGCAGGTTGCAGCGCGTCTGTTCAACCAATTCATCAGGCTCCAATTGCAAGTCGATGCCGCCCGCGTAGGCGCGCACTTCGCGCGAATAGCCGCCGAGCAGCTTCCAAAGCGGCAAGTCCAAGCGCTTGCAGCGCAAATCCCAAAGCGCGATATCGACCGCGGACATCGCAAAGGCGACCAAGCCGCCGCGTCCAATATAGTGCATGCGCCACCACATACGGTCCCAGAGCTGTTCAATGCAATTGGCGTCCGCGCCCAGAAGCGCCGATACCAGATTCAGCTCAATCAGCGATCGAATAGCGGCGCCGCCGCAGCCAATGGTGTAGGTGTAACCATAACCAGCCAATCCACAATCCGTCTCCAGCTTGACGAGCACGACTTCAAAGTGGGTCATCACGCCATGCGATGCATCGGTCATAGGATGCGTCAGCGGGAGATGATAATGCTTGGTCTCTACGCTTTGGATGATCAACTCACTGCCTTTAGCCGCCATGATTGTCGCCATATACGCGGACGCGCCGCTATCGCCGCCGCTAGACTGCTCTCGCGCCTGTGCCAATCCAGCGCGAATGATAACGCATTCGCCCATGATATACAAAAGATTGTACAGTGTATATTGTTGACAATCTACGGCGCCAGCGATAGAATCAGCGAAATAATGGTTTCTCTTCATTCAATGTCATTCAAAGATTGCCGAACGCGTCAAGCTGGCTGAATCGCAAATCGATGAAAAGCTACGTCTTCCAGCGTCTCGTTTATATGATCTTCCTTTTGTGGCTGGTGTCGATTGTCACCTTTGTCGTCATCCAGTTGCCGCCGGGCGATTATCTTTCCACTTACATCAGCCGGCTTGAACAAGCGGGGCAAGACCTGAGCGACGAAGAAGTCGAGAATCTGCGCCGACAGTACGGCTTGGACCTGCCGCTTTTCCCGCGTTACATCAAATGGTTCGGGCAGGTCTTGCAAGGCAATTTCGGATTTTCTTATGACTGGCAGAAACCCGTGAAGGACCTGATTGGCGAGCGACTGGCCTTCACCTTCACAATCGCTATTCTTAGCGCGATATTTACCTATTCTGTCGCCATTCCTATCGGCATATATTCGGCGACGCACCAATACTCAATCGGCGACTATCTTGTCTCGTTACTGGGCTTTTTTGGTTTGGCGATTCCGAACTTCATGCTGGCGCTAGTCATGCTATATATCGCATGGAAATCTTATGGACTGAACCTGACCGGGCTGATTTCCACCGAGTACATGGACGCGCCCTGGAGTATGGCGAAAATCGGCGATTTGCTGCTGCACTTGCCGATTCCGATCATCGTGGTCGGCACTGCTGGCACGGCTGGCATGATTCGCGTTCTGCGCGGCACCTTGCTAGACGAATTGAACAAACAATACGTTATCACGGCGCGCAGCAAAGGCGTCGGCGAAGTGAAAATGCTCTTCAAGTATCCCGTTCGCGTGGCTTTGAACCCGATCGTCAGCGGTTTTGCCTGGTTGTTTCCCTCGCTAATCTCGGCAGGAACTATCACGGCCTATGTCTTGGGTTTGCCGACGGCGGGCCCGATGTTACTTCGCTCACTGATCACCCAGGACACGTTTCTGACAGCAACCTTGCTGATGTTTATCACGATTTTGACCGTTATTGGCACGACAGTATCCGATATTCTGCTTGTGGTGGTTGATCCGCGCATTCGTATGGAGCGCGCGGCCACTTAGCCGAGGATGACGATGTTGCGCCGATTTCGCCCAAGCCGCGCCAAGCCCCAAGCATCAGCCACTCAATACGACGAGAGCTATTATCTGGCGTCGCAGCGGCAGCTGATCTGGCGGAAGTTTCGCCGACACCGCCTGGCGATGTTTTCAAGCCTGGTGATCCTTTTCTTATATTCGATGGCCATATTCGCAGAATTCTATTCGACAAATGATTTTCAGAAGCGCCACGTTAAGTATGCCAAGGCGCCGCCACATACGCTTCATTTCGTTGATGAGGTCGGCAATTTTCATTTCTCGCCCTTCATCTACGAAATGAAACAAGAATTGGATATGAACACTCTTCAGAGAAACTATACCGAAGACACCTCCAAACGCTATCATCTGCGCTTCTTCACAGAAGGCGAACCATACAAGCTTCTGGGCTTATTCGAGACTAATATCCACCTCATGGGTGTGGACGATCCGGCCGTTTATTTCCCCTTCGGCACTGACGAATTTGGACGCGACGTCTATTCGCGCACGATGCACGCGGCGCGGATTACGCTGTCGATTGGATTCGTCGGCGTCATCGTCAGCTTCTGTCTCGGCTGCTTGATAGGGGGTATTTCAGGATATTTTGGCGGCACGGTTGACTTGGTTGTTCAACGAGTGATTGAATTCATCATTTCCATTCCGCAAATCCCTCTCTGGATGGCGCTTTCCGCCGCCTTGCCT
This sequence comes from Chloroflexota bacterium, assembly GCA_028875185.1. GTDB lineage: Bacteria > Chloroflexota > Anaerolineae > Aggregatilineales > Phototrophicaceae > UBA6055. The sequence goes on from JAPPFH010000110.1 coordinate 14,805, forward strand.
AGCGAATGGAGCTCCACACAAGATTACTTCAGCATTACGGTCGTCCTGGCAGTACTAACCTGGCCGCCGCTGGCGCGCGCCGTGCGCGGCAAGCTGCTCGAATTGCGCGAAGCCGACTTTGTTATGGCGGCGCGCATCTCCAATATGGGCGATATGGAGATTATCGTCAAGCACCTGCTGCCATCCTTCGCCAGCTTTCTGATTGTGGTGCTTAGTCTGGCCGTACCCGGCATGATCCTGGCGGAGACGGCTTTGAGCTTTCTGCAAATCGGCATTCGGCCGCCGGCGGTCAGCTGGGGTGTATTGCTGCAGGACGCCCAGAATATCCGAAGCCTCAGCCAGAGCCCTTGGCTGCTGATACCGGGTCTCTTTGTCATTGCCACCGTGTTATCGTTCAACTTCCTGGGAGACGGCTTGCGCGATGCCGCTGATCCGTATAAGCAATAGTTTACTGACGTTTATTCGAGCCACAGTCCGTCCGTTCGTAGAGCGCTTTCTTGATGCGATACGACGAATGACGAAACTGAATGAAGGACAAGCAATGCCAGCGAATGAAATCTTCCGAACACTTCCCGAGCAAATCGCGGCGCGTCTGCAGCAGGATATACTAGGGGGCCAAATAACGCTTGGCGAACCTTTGCGCGAAGCCGATCTCTCGGAACGTTTTGGCGTCAGCCGCGGTCCGGTGCGCGAAGCTTTTCGTCTGCTCGTGCAGCAGGGTCTGCTCGTGCTGGAACCGAATAAGGGTGTGCGCGTGGCGCAGAACCCCAGCGTCGAGGTGCGGCCGCTCGTGGTGCAACTGCGGCGAACGATTGAAGTCTTCGTGCTCGAAAGCATCTTCGACCGCATCACCGACAGCGACATAGCAGTCTGGTCCAATATCTTGAACGACATCAAGGCGGCGTGCGAAGCGAACGATCTGAACGCGCTGACCGACCACGACCTTCGATTTCATCAGGCCATCATCAAGAGCCATGACGACCGCGATATCTTTACGCTTTGGCAGCCTATAGCGATGCGCATGATGATGCAATACAATCGGCTGGACGACTTAATGGAGAGCTACCGCGAGCATAAGCGAATCCTGGACGCGATACGCGTCCGCGACAAGGCGGCGGCGATACAGGCGCTTTCCACCAATATCCAATAGCGCCAGGCGAGTTATCCTGGCTACGGTAGGGCGTTTTCCTGAATCGTCCGCCTATTCAAGACTGGTAAGACCGGGCGCCCCAATATCAAACGAACCAGTTAAGGCAAAATGACATGGCGCAAGCAGCCTATTACGAAGGCGAACGGAAAATACGCCTGGGCGTCGGCGAGCCGGTTGATCCCGGCGCGGGCGAGGCGCAATTGCAGGTGTCGCATTGCGGCATTTGCGGCACTGATCTTCACATATTCCACGGCGCGATGGACGCGCGCGTCAAGATGCCCTTGGTCATGGGACATGAAATGTCGGCCACAGTGAGCAAGCTCGGCGCCGGCGTGGAGGGCTTTGACCTTGGCGATAGAGTCGTGGTCATGCCGCTGGCGCCTTGTGGAAAGTGCCCCGCTTGCGCCGCTGGGCACGGTCATATTTGCCACAATCTGGATTTCCTCGGCATTGATACGCCCGGCGCGTTCCAAAGCTATTGGACTGTCCCCGCGTATACGCTGCACCGCATTCCAGCGAATCTATCGCTGAAACACGCTGCCTTAATCGAGCCGCTGGCGGTGGCTTGCCACGATGTTCGCCTGGCGGACGTGAAGGCGGGCGATGAGGTCGTTGTCCTGGGTGGCGGGCCCATCGGCATGTTGGTGGCGCTGGTTGCGAAGCAGCGAGGCGCAAACACGCTCGTCTCGGAAATTAATCCGTTTCGCCTGGAATTGGCGCGGTCTCTCGGCTTGGCGGCGGTTGATCCCAACGAGATTGATTTGGTGAAACACGTAATGGAAGAGACGGGCAACGCCGGCGCTGACATCGTGTTTGAAGTATCAGGCTCGCAAGCGGGCGCCGACATTCTGACCGAGTTGCTGCGGACGCGCGGGCTGGCGGTCATCGTGGCGATATTCGCGCAAAAGCCGAAGATTGACCTCTTCCGCTTTTTCTGGCGCGAACTCCGTTTGAAAGGCGTGCGCGTTTACGAATCGCAAGATTTCGCCGACGCCATAGCGCTGGCGGCCGCGGGCGCCCTGCCCCTGGATGAGCTGATCACCGATATCCGTCCGCTTAGCGCGCTGCGTTCCGGCTTTGAAGACATGGAACAAGGCGGGCAAGTGATGAAGATTTTGCTGGAGATCTGAATGAATGTGATGGAGCAGTTTCGACTTGATGGCTTGACCGCGCTAGTCACCGGGGCGCGCCGCGGCATCGGCAAGGCGATGGCGCTTGGATTGGCGGAAGCGGGCGCCGACATCATCGCCGTCAGCGCGAATCTGGAAGCGAATGGCAGCGCAATCGAGAGAGCGGTCGCGGCGCGCGGTCGCGCCTTCGCTGGCTATCGCTGTGACTTTTCCGATCGCGACGACCTCTACCGTTTCATCAACCAAGTGAATGCCAATCACCCCGCCATCGACATCCTGGTCAATAACGCCGGCACGGTTCTGCGCGAGCCAGCCGAGCGGCACAGCGACGACTATTGGGACAAGATCATCAACACGAACCTCAGCGCCCAGTTTGTGCTCAGCCGCGAAATTGGCAAAGGAATGCTGGCGCGCGGCCGCGGCAAAATCATCTTCACCGCCTCGCTGCTCACCTTCCAAGGCGGCATCACCGTGCCCGGCTACGCGGCCAGCAAGGGCGGCGTTGGTCAATTGACCAAAGCGCTCGCCAACGAATGGGCGGGACGGGGCGTGCAAGTGAATGCGATCGCGCCCGGTTATGTGCGCACCGATGTCACCGAAGCGCTGCAAAATGACACGGAGCGTTCTCGTTCTATTCTCGAGCGCATACCGGCCGGGCGCTGGGGCGAAATCGACGATTTCAAGGGTCCAGCAGTCTTCCTCGCTTCGTCCGCTTCGGACTTCGTCAATGGCGAGATTCTGGTGGTCGACGGCGGCTGGATGGGACGTTGACCAATCGACCGCAATTCATACTAGACGCCGATAGTCGGGCGATCCGCTTCGGCTTGCTCCGCCAGGATGCGCGCGCGCCATTCATCGCTCAAACGCGCTTGTGGCTGGAACCAGGCCGCTTCATGCCAATGCAAGTTGCTGCCCTTGAACTCGGGCCGCTCGCTATCGCGTGACAGCGCGCAATCGAAGCGAACGATATACAAGTCATCATAGGCGGCTTCGGTTTGGGGAATGATATGACTCAGCCCCCAAGTGATGCCGCGTCCGTCGCCATCATCAGCGAAGGCATCAGGGCAGAAAGGACCGGGCGCGTGCGGCGCTAGCTGAACATGCGCCTTGGGCGCGAAATTTAAGCCGTCCTGCGCGAATTGCACCGTGTCTTTCTCTGGCCCATCCTGGATGAGCAAAGCCGCGATGCCGCCTTCGTAGGGCCAGAGCATCGTTTCGTGCCCGGAATTCGTCACCGGATTCAACGTTGACTTGATGTAGGGACCTTCGGGATTCTCGGCGATGGCGACGCCTTGCGCGCGCAGCAGGTTGCCCGGCGATTTGTCGGCTGGCGAGCCTTTGTAATATACCCAAATCTTCCCTTTGTAGACCAGCGGATAGGGATCATGAATGGCGCAGCTATCCCATTCGCCTTCCGCGCCCTGCTCCACGACCGGGCGTTCCAGACGCGTCCATGGCCCATCAGGCGAATCCGACCAAGCCATGCTGACGTTGACGCAGTCGTTCTGGCGCCACATGGTCGTGAAACACTGATAATAGAGATAGTATTTTCCGCCGTAGACGAGGATGTCGGGCGTAGAAAGCGAGCGATCGCCGTAATTGCCTTTGGGCGCGCGCGGCACCGCCACGCCTTGCTCCTCCCAGTTGAAGCCGTCGCTTGAGGTAGCGTAGCAGATGTCCGCCAGGTCCCAATCGACGATTGGCGTTTCATCATCGCCCTGGTCGATATTGAAGCGGCCAACGGGCTTGCGCTTGGTGCGCCGGCGCGTATACCAGACATAATACGCGTCGCCGATTTTGAGCACCTTGGATGGGTCGCGGCGCGAGACCGACAATGCGGATTCATCTCTGCCGATGCCGGTGACCGGCGAATATTTGAAGACGGTATAGAAAGGATTGCCGATATCCTGCTCCGGCGTCCACATATCATAAAGGCGATGCATCGCCGCGCTTAGGGGCCGATCGGTCGGTTTCTCCGGCTGCAATCGGCTGGGGAATGCGGCGGTCCGTCTGTTGTTATCTTTGCTCATATCTCCTCCTCAAAATTGGTAGGCGGCAGTCGTCAGCGGTATAATCGCTGGATTGTAGACAATTGACAAAGTCCTGTCAATTTTCTGGCGATGCTTAGCAAGCGCTCGCATAGGGCGGCGAAGTGGGAGGGCGAATTGATCAGGGCGGATTACATTGTGGTCGGCGCCGGCTCAGCCGGGGCGGCGGTCGCCAGCCGGCTTAGCGAAGAGCCTGCCTGTTCAGTTCTGCTGCTCGAAGCCGGCGGACCAGACAGTGATCCAAACATCCATATTCCGGCGCGCTTCAGCGAGCTATTCCACAGCGAGGCCGACTGGGATTATGAAACCATTCCGCAGCCCGGATTGAACAACCGCCGCGATTATGTGCCGCGCGGCAAAGTCTTCGGCGGCACCAGTTCGATGAACGCCATGGTTTATCAGCGCGGACATCCGTCAGATTATGATGGCTGGGCGGCCCGCGGAAACGAAGGTTGGGCTTATGAAGATGCGCTTCCCTACTTCCGCAAAATGCAGCATCAGGAGCGCGGCGAATCCGAGCATCATGGCGTCGGCGGTCCCATCAATGTCGCTGACCCGCAGGATCCCAATCCGCTGAGCCTGGCTTTCGTCGAGGCGGCGCTCGCACTGGGATTCAAGGGCAATGACGACTTCAACGACGGCGATCAAGAAGGTTTCGGAGTCTACCAGGTTACGCAGAAGCGCGGGCAGCGACACAGCAGCGCCGCCGGCTATTTGCGCCCGGCGCTGGAACGAGCGAACTTCACTGCCTTGCCATACGCGCAGGTCACCAGGCTCAGCATCGAGAATTCCCGCTGCGCAGGTCTTGAGTACTTGCACGCCGGCGAAACAAAAACGGCGCGCGCGAATCGAGAAATCATCATCTGCGGCGGGGCGATCAACTCGCCACAACTGCTGCTGCTTTCCGGGATCGGACCAGCCGATCAACTTGCTGAATTTGACATTCCGCTAGTGATGGATTTGCCGGGCGTCGGCCAGAACCTCATGGATCATATTCAGGTTCCCGTCGCCTACCACAGCAAGGCGCCGATCAGCCTGGTTGGCAAAGACGCGCCCGAGCAAATCCAGCTTTATCATGAGGAGCGGATGGGGCTGCTAACATCGAATCTCGGGGAATCAGGCGGCTTTGTGAAGCTCGATCCGGCTGCGCGCGCGCCCGAATTGCAGTTTCACTTCGGCCCCGACTGGTTCATCCGCCATGGCTTCGAAACACCCACCGGTCACGGCTTTACGATTCTCGCCGGATTGGTGGGCACGAAGAGCGTCGGCGAGCTCCGGCTGTTATCGAGCGATCCATTTGCCGCGCCCGCGATCGACTTTTCCTGCCTCGAAGAAGACGAGGATGTCAAGGTGTTGCTGCAAGCCGTCAAGCTTGGGCGCAAGATCGCGGCCGCCGCCCCTTTCGCACACTATCGCGGCGCCGAATTCTTACCCGGCGAGGGCGTCACCGCTGACAGCGAACTTATCCATTTCATCCGCGAGTTCTCAACGACAATTTATCATCCAGCCGGCAGCTGCAAGATGGGGCGCGACCCGCTGGCCGTGGTTGACGAGCGGCTGCGCGTTCATGGAATACGAGGCTTGCGCGTTGCCGATGCTTCAATTATGCCGCAAATCATCAATGCCAATACAAATGCCCCTTGCATCATGATTGGAGAAAAAGCGGCCGCGATGATCAAGGAGGAATGGTGAGAAATGGCGAAAATATCGAGCGACAAAAGGCGCCTCCCGGGCGAAAAGAGCGAAGCGAAGCCGACCGAGCGCCAGCTCAGCGCCGCGCATGCCCGACTCTACGACAAATGGGGCATCTATCAGGACTCGAACAACGAATTCTACACCACCTTCAAGTACAGCCGCATCACGGGTATCGGCAAGGAAGCCGGCGTCACCAGACGTGACCCGACCACAGTCCTGCGCATCGACGGCGCCTACTACGTCTGGTACACGCGGCGCAAAACAGCCAAAGACCGCGATCATGGCAACAGACCGCCCCGGCGCCAGCAGACTTGGGACACACCGGTATTTGACTGGGATCTGGCTGAGATTTGGTATGCGACATCGGAGGACGGCTTCAATTGGACGGAGCGCGGCGCCGCGGTGAAGCGCGGACCGGCGGACGCGTACGACGGGCGCTCGGTATTCACGCCTGATGTCTTGATGACCAAAGACGGCTTTTATCTATATTATCAAGCGGTCGATTATCCCTATCGGACGAGGACGAGAAATTCAATCGGCATGTCCTTTTCGAAGTCGCCCCATGGTCCTTGGCAGCGCGCCGAGGCGCCGGTGCTGCGGCCAGGCGAGCCGGGCGAATGGCAGAGCGATGACGACTCCGACGAGGTCCGCCATTATGGCGATTGGGACAGCCACAAGGTTCACGATCCATTCATTATCGTCCGCGACGGCGAATATTGGCTCTATTACAAAGGGCAGCCGATGGGTTGGACGACGAAATATTCGCGCGGCATCGGCTGGGGCGTGGCTATCGCCGACAAGCCCGAAGGACCCTTCGTCAAGTCGCCGTTGAATCCGGTCACCAATAGCGGGCACGAGACCTGCCTCTTTCCCTACAGCGAAGGCATCCTGGCGATCTGCGGACATGATGGTCCGGAGAAAGACACAATCCAATACGCGGCGGACGGGCTCAATTTTGACGTGGTCGCCCATGTCACTCTCCCGCCGCTGGCTGCCGGTCCATTCGCGCCCGATTCATACAGCGATACGCGGGATGGAGCGGGCATTATCTGGGGGCTGTCGCACATCGCCACCGAAGAGATGAAGACGGGCAATTCTTATATCGTTCGCTTCGACTGCAACCTGCGCCGCGAACTGGAACGGACCGGATTCCGCGGCAGCAATATCCGCTATCCAGAAGCGGTCTATTTCTCGCCGGATCTGGCGTTGAACGAGCGGAACATGCAGGATCTGGCCTACGCTAATGAGCCCGCAAAGCCAGACGAAGCTCGACCAGCTGGACCCATCAGCCGGGCGATGGCGCGCGTCTACGATACTTATGGCGTCTACAAGGACGCGCAAAGCGAATTCTTCAGCGCTTTCCGCTACTCGCCTGTCGGCGGCATCGGCGTTGAGGCGGGCGTCACCCGGCGCGACCCGTCGAAGGTCATCAATGTCGGCGGCAATTATTATGTCTGGTATACCCGGCGGCAGACCGCACTCGGCTGGCGCGGGATCGCAAATGCCAGCGAGACGCGACCGGCTTGGGATTGGGATATGGCCGACATTTGGTACGCCACCTCCCGCGATGGCTTTCACTGGGAGGAACGCGGACCGGCCGTAAAGCGCGGCGAGCCGGGTTCCTTCGACGATCGAGCGGTTTTCACGCCCGATATCCTGGCGCATGAGGGCAAATATTATCTCTATTATCAGGTGACTCAGGGCGTCTGGAAGCATCGGTCGCTCCACCAGATCGGCATGGCTTGGGCTGCATCGCCGGATGGCCCCTGGACGAAGCTGGCGGAGCCGGTCTTGCGTACAGGCCGGCGCGGCCGCTTTATCGGCGACGCGGATGACGCTGATGCGGTGGACAGCTTCGGCGATTGGGATTCACACAAACTGCACGACCCCTATGCGCTCAAGTACCGCGGGCAAATTTGGCTTTATTACAAGGGCGTGCAATTCGGCCGTACCTATCGGCACGATCTGGGCATTGGCTGGGGCGCCGCCATCGCCGACGATCCTCGCGGTCCGTTTGTAAAGTCGCCCTTGAACCCGCTGACTAACAGCGGACACGAGACCTTTCTTTATCCCTTCCGCGGGGGCATCGCCGCGGTCACGAGCCACGAAGGTCCGGAGAAGAACACGGTGCAATTTGCGCCCGATGGCTTGAACTTCGAGGTCATGGGCAAGGTTAGCGCGCCGCCGGTCGCTGCTGGTCCTCACGTGCCCGACGCCTTCAGCGACAATGGCGATGGCCGAGGCGTCAGCTGGGGTTTGGCTCATATCCAGCATGGGCATGCGGGGCGGCTGGCGAATGGGTATCTGGTTCGCTTTGACTGCAACCTGAGCCGGGATTGGCGGCGCGCCGATTTCTACCGCGCCTGGAATTATCGCTTTCCCGAATCCGTCTATTTCAGCCAGGAATTCAGATTGACCGAGCAGGAACAGGCGGATGCGATTGAGTTGATGCAGCGAATCGACGAAGACACCAAGCTGCCTGAGTGAGCGGCAGGGGCAATCGCGCTGCCAAAGCGCTTGTCAGCGATTCGACTCGGCGACCAGACTGAACATCAGGGGGGTATTTTGCGGCAAATGAGCCGGCATTGCATAGCGCCGCCCGCCCAAATTAACCATATCGGCAATGGGCTTGAAACCGTTGCAATAATTGTATTCAGCTAAATGCGACAGCCGCAGGCCGGCGTCTATCAAAGCCGACGCCACTTCAGCGATGCCCCATTGGAATTCGACGCCCGGGCACGGATTCCGGAAATCGCAAATGCCGGGCAGCAAGGCGTCAATCTCGGCTGTTGAGCCAGTCCAAGCGACATAATCGCCAACGCCTGATTCGAACTCGTATGCAAGACCGCCCATATAATTGTGCTTCAGTTGCCAATCCCGATCGAACATGGTGAAGGCTGGATGAAAATCAACAAGGATGAATCGGCCGCCGGGATTGAGCAAGCGGGCAATGCCGCGCCCCCAGGCAGCCAAATCAGACAGCCAGCAAAGAACGCCGTATGACGAGAAGATATTGTCGTAGCCTTCGCTTGCAGTAGCGAAGAAATCATATATGTCGGCGCGCGTGTAGCTGGCTTGGATGCCGCTATCGCGCGACAGTTGGCGAGCAAATCGAATCGCTTCATCGCTAATATCCACGCCAGTGACGATCGCCCCGAGATGACTGGCGATGCTCAAACTGTCTTGGCCGCAATTGCACTGGAGATGCAGCAAGGTTTCGCCAGCGACATCGCCGAGCAGACCGCGCTCCTCGGCAAAGAGCGTACTGCCGCCAGCGCGGAAAAAAGCCGCTTGATCGCCCTTGTGGCTGTTATGCGCCTTGGTGCCTTCATTCCAGGAAAGGCGATTAATCTCGTGGCGCGCCTTGTCCGGCATCGCTCCTCCTTAATCTTTGCTCCGCATACCTGATGATGCTGCACTCGCCTATGCGCAATAATGGGGACGCTGGAGCCTTCAGATCCACCCCATCTTGACGATTCCCCATGATATGCCGCCGTGCGCCTAGCCGTCCAGCATCAATGGTGGCGGGGAGTGGTGAATTTCATTGATAGCGCGACAAACCCCCATCCCCCGGCCCCTTGCCCCCACAAGGAGGGAAGGGGAGTTTTTCAAAGAATTACGGGCTTTTGAAGTCTCTCCCTCATTTTGGGGGAGGGATTTAGGGTGGGGGAAACGAGGGATATATCAAGACATTCACCACACCCTGGTGGCGAGCGCGTAAGCTATCCACGGCGTCCTTGATGAAAGAATCGCCAGCATTTGAAATATTCCGCGCGCGGGCGCTTGGCCAGGCGGACGCAATGCCGCGCCACGCCGCGCCGAGACCAGAAAACCGCAAGCTAAAAGTCGACCGGCAATTTTCTTGCCTGAGGACGCGCTCAGGTCTATAATCCTCGTTACACAAATGCGAAATCGTAAATGGACCTCGTGTACCTGACACAAGAGGCGCTGGAAGCGCTGCAACCATCGACCCTTCCGTCGGCCAGAATCATAGATCATGAAGAAGCGCGCAGCATTCGCCGCAAGCTGCTCGGCGTGTTGATACGCAAGCGCCGGCTGGAAGCCGAGCGCTCGCTTGGCGAATGCGCCAAATTCATGGGCGCTGAGCCGGGACTGGTCGAAGATTGGGAGTACGGCGACAGCGAACCTTCGCTGCCGCAGTTGGAGTTGCTCGGGCGGTTCTTCAATGGGCGAGCGACACATGCGGGTGGAGCCGCGCCTGTTGAGGATAAGGCGCTGCAAGAAGAGTATATGCTCCTGCGTCAGCGGCTCATCGGCGCTATGCTGCGCGCAGCACGGGAATCAAGCGGAAAGAGTTTAGACGAATTGAGCGCGTCCGCGGGCATGGAATCGCTACAGCTTGAAAAGTTTGAGTTTGGCGAGGTGAAGATTCCGATCAGCAGCTTGACCGCGCTGGCGCAAGCGCTTCAATTGGATATGCGATATTTCGAAGCGTCGCCGCAAGATTCGCGCGAACAGCCTCAAACGAGCCGCGTACTGGAATTAGCGGACGAAGCACAGCCTGATTGGCGCGATTTCGCCGCTGAGAGCGGCAACCTCCCTTTCATCCGGCTGGCGATGGCTTTTCAGCATATGGCGCGCGCTGATCTGCACCGTATCGCCGAAGCGCTAGTCGCCATCATCCGAGCAAACGGCGAAGCCAAGGGATTGTCCGGTTCCCCAACTTGAACCAGCATTGATGAACATCCCCTCAGATAAGATCCATCGCCTGCGCATTTGCCTGCTGCTGGTCGCATTCTGCCTGGGCATCTATATGCTGACGTATCGCGCGCTGATCCAATCGGGCGATACGCGCCGTACGCTCGACGCAATTACCAGCTACGTCCGCTATGGCGACTGGCTGATGGATGAATCGACTTGGCTGAAGCCGCCTTACCGCATACGAGAGTCGGATGCCCTACCCTTGGGCGAATATCGTGTGCAGGAAAGGCTTCATATTCTGCTCGCCAGCCCCTTGCTGAGGCTTGCGGACGCGTTCCCGCGCCTTGGCGGCATTCATACCGTTTGGCTGTTTAATTGTCTGGTCGCTTCGCTAATTGCCGGCTTGATCTATCTGCTTCTGCGCGCGCTGGGATATTCCGATCTTGTCGCAGTCATTGTCGCGATCAGCGCTGGACTGGGCACAAACCTATGGGCTTACAGCCAGACCTTATTCCGCGAGCCCTTGACCGCGTTTTTTGTTTTGGCGGCGCTGCTCGTACTGCAATGGAGCCGCCGCTCAAGGTTGATTGGCCGCGCATTAGGCTTCTGCCTCGCGGCGATCGCGCTTGTCTTCGCTTATGAAACAAAATTCTCGGCTGGGTTCGCCGTCCCGGCTTTGGTCGTATTCGCGCTGCCCGACGCCTCCTTTGGTCGCGCCCGGATCTGGCGCGCGGCGATGCTCGCCCTGGCTGTGATTCCCTTGTTGGTACTTAGTCTTCTGATGCTGCTTGATCCCCTTCCGCCGCCTTTGATAAATCTTTTCGCCGGATTCGGCCACCCATTGGATTACCTCGGCGAGGCATTGCGCGCCTACATTATCAGTCCGGGCGCCAGCATCTGGGCAACATCTCCATTGACGCTGCTGGCTATTCCCGGAGTCATCATTCTCTGGCGTCGCGGGCAATGGCGGCTCGTTTCTGCGATAAGCTTGCTCACCGCCGGATACGCGCTTGGTCACGCATTGCTGGCTGGACCGCATTGGGCTGGCGGGCTCAGCTGGCCGCCGCGTTTTATGTTGCCGTTGCTTCCGTTCCTGATGATGGCGACAGCGCCAATAGCCGAAGCGATGCTTCGCGGGCGCCGTCGGCGGCTCAAAATTGTCTGGGCGCTGCTGCTCTGTTACGGAATTTGGATCCAATTCGTCGGCGTATCGCTGAGCCTGAACCGATACAGCGAGGCATTGCCGCCGGAGTCCAAGGGATTCGCCGAATGGGGACCGTCGCTAACGCAGCCGCGCTATTTCCGCTGGGTGGTATTGCCGCGGCGCTGGCGAGAATTGGGTTTCGAATTCTTGTGGGCGCGCGCCGACCTGCCGGTCTGGGTTCTGAGCTTCGCCCTGTTCTCAGCGCTGATCATCGCCTCCCTGGCGCGCATATTGCGCCATCCGCGCCATCGCTGGCGCCAGCTGTCGCCCCTGCTTGCGTTTCTTGGGTTGCCGCTGATCCTGCTCAATCTGGCATCCGCCTACGATAAGGATCCCCAGACGCAGTCGAGCCAAGCCGCCTTGCACGAAGCGCTTGACTTCTTGACCGTCAGCGCAGACGCCGACGATGTATTGCTGCTGCCGGGCGACGATTATCAAAACTTCATACTCAATCACATGCAATCCAGCAGGCCGCGCCCGATTATCCTTCAGCGCTCGCCGGCACAAGCGGCAAGCGACCGGCAGCCGGCCGCAATCGCGTCCCTCAATCCAAACGACTGGTTCGATGTCCCGAGCTTCCGCACCTTGCGTCATCTCGCCAGCCAGCTGGATCGCCTGTGGATACTTGAAAACACCAGCCCGTATATGTCTTGGAGCTTCCGCCCGCTTGAACGCTATCTGGCGCAGCATTATTATCCGCTGCGCGAGGTAAAACTACCGACAGCTGATCCGAGCGTGCGCCTTCTCGAATACAGTACGCGCGGCGCGGCGCCAAATCCCTTAAGCGCATTTGCCGGCGATATCGCCACAGGTCTTCAGTACGGCGCCAGCATACAGCTGCTTGGTCTGACGCTGCCAACGGGCTACATTTACCAATCGGGAGAGACCGTAGAACTCTCGCTGTTATGGAAGACGGACGAGCCGCTAACGCGCGATTACACGATTGCCGTTTTCATCGCCGACAAAGCGACAAGAACACCAGTCATCCAAGGCTGGGATTCGGGACCGCAGAACGGTTTCGCGCCCACATCATCCTGGACTGCGGGCGCGCCGGTATGGGACAATCGCGCGCTGCGCGTCCCGCAGAGCGCCGCTCCCGGCGATTATCAGGTATGGGTGTTGATGTACCGCCAAGACGACAGCGGCGAAATCGTCCGTCTGCCTGTCAGCGGCGCAAACCTTACGGAAAGCGCGACAATCGGCGTGCTCCCTTTAGAGATAGTCATTGAATGAGACGCAATATCAGCTTAATGCCATTGGAGCAAAATCATCCATTCTGAAAAAGATGACCGTCGGCTAAACTCGGGTCATTGACATCCGTCCGCGCCGGACACGCCATGACCGCCGAGTTCAACGTAAAATCGCCAATCACCAGCAATCGCGGCAGCCCCTTCCGTTTTATCCTGTCCCACATCATGCGCCACCCATTTGCCGCCCTGCTCTTGGTGATCGGCGCCTTCAGCAACGCCTACCTGGCCGGCGTCGTGCCCGGCGCCCTCGGCGACGCTTTCAATGCGATTCTGCTCTCAAATGATCAGACACTCGCGCTGACGCTCAACAGCATTATGCTGATTCTCGTCTCGCAAACGATTCGATCCGCCTTGCAGTTCTTGCGCAACTTCTCGGCCGAAGTTTTCGCCCAGCGCTTTGAACGCGACATTCGCGATGAACTCTACTCGAGCTTGCTGGGCAAAAGCATGAGCTATCACGACCGGCAGCCGGTTGGCGAGACGATGGCGCGCGTGACCAATGACGTGCGCGAGATGAACCTCATGATGAATCCGGGCGTCAATCTGATTACGGGCGCCAACATGTTTCTCATCATGCCCGCGATTTACGCGCCGGGGATATTGCCCGAATTGGTCATCGTGCCGCTGCTGTTCATCGTCTCTCACATCTTGGTGCAGATTTATTTCATTTTGCGGCTGCACCCGATTGCGCAGCAAGCGCGCGCCAGTTTTGGCGGCATGAACGCCAAGCTGGCGGAATCGCTTGATGGCTTGGAAGTGGTTAAGGGCGCCGCGCAAGAAGAGAGCGAAATCCGCTCGTTTAGTGGCTTGGCTGATGTCGTGCGCGATCGCTTTATCGATCAGGGCGAGTTTGAAGCGCGCTACCTGTCGGTGCTGCTCTTCGGATTGACTATCGTCGGCGCGCTGTTTCATGCGGCAATGCTTTACCGCGGCGGCACAATCAGCGAGGGCGACGTCATCGCCTTTCTGGGCTTAATCAGTCTATTTCAATTTCCCGTGTTTATCTCGCTGTTCACATCGTCGCGGCTGGCTTCGGGTTACGCCAGCGCCGAGCGGATCCTGGAAGTGCTGGTGACGAGCAACAAACTAGATCAGAACGTTGAGGGATACAGCGGCGTCATCCGCGGCAGCATTCAATTTGAAGGCGTCTCTTTCGGTTACAGCGCGGACGAGACCAACCTAAGCGAAGTTTCATTCAGCGTAAAGCCGGGGCAGACCGTCGCCATCGTCGGGCAGACCGGCGCCGGCAAGAGTACGCTCAGCAAACTGGTCAATCGCATCTATGATGTCGACGCGGGCCGCGTGCTGGTGGACGGCGTCGATGCGCGCGAATGGAATCTGCAAGCGTTGCGATCACAAATCAGCATCATCGAACAGGACGTTTTTCTCTTCAGCCGCAGCGTGGCGGAGAACATCGCCTTTGGCTTGGACGAATTCGATATGGACGGCATCATCGAGTCTGCGAAAGCGGCGCAGGCGCATGATTTCATCGCGGCGTTTCCAGCCGGTTATGACACGATCATCGGCCAGCGCGGCATGACCTTGAGCGGCGGCCAAAGGCAGCGCTTGGCGCTCGCCCGCGCATTCCAGACCAATCCGCCGATCCTCATCCTCGACGACAGCACCAGCGCCATCGACAGCGCCACCGAAGACAAGATACAGCGCGCGATCTGGTCGGCAGCCAGCGGGCGCACAACCTTGCTCATCACCCATCGGCTGTCACAAATCCGCTGGGCTGATCATATTGTCGTGCTGCGAAGGGGCCGTGTGGTCGCGCAAGGCACCCACGAAAATCTCTTGCGAACCTCGGAATCATACCGGCATATCTTCGATCGGTATCCATCGCCCGATGCGCCAATAGAACTGGCGGCGGGAGAATAAGATGGCGGCAGTCTTCGGCGGCTTGCAAAGCGACGCCTACGACCGGCAATACGGCGATACCTATCTCTTCAAGCGCATTGGCAATTATCTGGCTTCGCACAAGAGACTGGTTGTTCTGGGTTTGCTCGGTTTTCTGTTCGTGGGCTTGGCGCGCGCGCTTCGGCCCGTCTTCATCAGCGCGGCTGTTGACGCCATGGTTGCTGCCGGCGACCTGCTGAATCTCGTTCTTGTTGTACTTACGCTGATCGCCCTTATCGAGTACATCTGCAATTATGGCCGCCGCCGTTTCACGGTCGTCGTAATAGGCCGGATCGTCGCGCGCATGCGCAAAGATTGCTTTGCCGCGGCGATAGAGCGTGATCTGGCATTTTACGATCGGCACAAGTCAGGCGCGGTAATCAGCCGCATCACTAGCGATACGCAGGAATTTGGCGATGTCATGCTCTTGGGCAGCGAAGTCATTTCGCAGTTTCTTTCCGTAACGATCCTTTTCGCGGCGCTATTGAGTTATTCGGTCGAGATGACCATCGTGCTGCTGTTCACCATGCCGCTGGTTGTCTTCGCCGCGCTTGCGTTCCGTTACCTGGCGCGCATCGTGACGCGACAAGGCGCGCGCGCGATGGCGGTAGTGAACGATAATATTCAGGAGAGCGTGACCGGAATCAGCGTTGCCAAGAATTTCCGCCAGGAAGCGATGATTTACGATGAGTTTTCCGCGGTCAACAATCTCAGTTACGGAATTAATCTGCGGCGCGGTTTCATTCTTTCGCTGGTGTTCCCCACGATGGGCGTTCTCTCCGCAATCGCTCTATCGATCGTCGTCTGGATGGGCGCCCACTCAGTCTTGGCCGGCGCCTTCAGCGCGGGCGCCTGGTATCTATACATCCAGAGCGTCGATCGTTTCTGGTTTCCCTTCATGAATCTGGCGTCGTTCTGGAGTCAATTTCAGCAGGGCTTGAGCGCGGCCGAGCGCATCTTCGCCTTGATCGACGCCGAGAACACGGTGGCGCAGACGAGCAATCAAGTGCTGGGCGAATTCGCCGGGCGCATCCAATTCGAAAATGTATCCTTTGAATACGAAAAGGGCGAAACGGTGCTGCGCGATTTCAGCCTGGATATCAAACCGGGGGAGAACGTCGCCTTTGTCGGGCATACGGGCGCCGGCAAAAGCACCATTGCCAAGTTGATCACCCGCTATTACGAATTTCAGCAAGGGGCGATCCGCATAGACGGCGTCGATGTCCGCAGCCTTGATATGAAGCGTTATCGCTCGCGATTGGGCATTGTGCCGCAGCAGCCTTTTCTCTTCAGCGGCACGGTGCTGGAGAACATCCGCTACGGCAATCCACAAGCGTCCTTGAAAGAAATCAACGAGATTGCGCTTGGCATCGGTCATGGCGAATGGCTGGACAGCCTGCCGGATGGGCTGGATACGTCTGTCGGCGAGCGCGGCGCCCGCCTCAGCGTGGGGCAACGGCAATTGGTCAGCCTGCTGCGCGTGCTGGTGCAGAAACCGTCGATCTTCATCCTGGATGAAGCCACCGCCAGCATCGACCCTTTCACCGAGACGCAGATTCAGGACGCGATCGAACTGATTCTGGCGCGTTCCACCTCAATCCTGATTGCGCATCGGCTAAGCACCGTGCGCAGCGCAGACCGAATCATCGTATTGCGGGACGGCGCCATCATTGAAGAAGGCAACCACGAGAAACTGATGCTGGATGAGGGGCACTATGCGGAACTTTACAATACTTACTTTCGGCATCAATCGCTGAATTACATCGAGCGCGCCAAAGACAGATTCGCCACCAGCTTGGATTAAGCGAAGGCGGCCGTCGCGGGCGCCCAGTCACGGCTGCGGTCTGGGTCACAGGCCAGCTTGAATATGTCGCATACTATGTTGAAGCCGGGAGTTTAGCATTATACTCTCGAATGGCTCTTTAGCCTTTCGCGCGAAAGCCAACGAGGGTGTCTCGCGATCATGCAGGCAAAACTCGCTCGATTTGGGTCAAATGCTCGCCACCAGCTGAAACGTGGGATGATCGGCGTCGAGTGGGTCTATGACCGCATGCTCATTCTGTGGCGCTGGCTGAACTCGCTTGACATACCGCTAAGCGCTTTGCAATGGATCCTGGTCGTTTATCTGATTTTTGGGCTCGTCTACGCCATTTCGACGCCCGCCTTTGAAGCGAACGACGAACTCTGGCATTTTGGTTATGTCGAGCATCTGCGCAAGACTGGCAGCCTGCCCGTGCAGAAGCTGAACGAGCGCGATACGTTGTACCGGCAGCATGGCAGTCAACCGCCGCTTTACTACAGCTTGATGGCGCTGGCGTCGGCGCCGATAAGCATTGACGATTCGGCGGCTTACCGCCAGCTGAATCCCTATGTCGCCAGACAGCAACCGGGCGCCTTTGGCAACAAGAATCTGACCATTCATGATGTATCGCGCTCGCCACTAAGCGGTACCGGATTGGCGGTGCATTTCCTGCGCTTGCTCGGTCTTGCCCTAGGCGCGGGAACCATCTTCTTCGTTTACCGCATCGGCGGGCTTATCGCGCCGCAGCGCCCTACTGTCGCCTTTGTCGCGGCGGCGATAACGGGCTTCAATCCAATGTTTATCTTCGTCACCGCCTCGGTCAACAACGATGCGCTGGCCATGTTCGTCAATGGCGCTCTGGTGTGGCTGCTGTTGCGCACCTTGCGCGATGGCTTCTCGCTGCGATTCACCTTGGCGCTGGCGCTGCTATTCGCCCTCTCAAGTTTGACCAAATTGACCGGTCTTGCATTGCTGCCGGTCTTGCTTGGCGTTGCATTTTTCGCCTTCAGCAGAACGCGCGATCGCCGCGGCTTGTTGGCTTACCTTTATGTGACTGCTTTATTCTGGCTGCTAATCGCGGGCTGGTGGTACTTCCGCAATTTGCAGCTTTACGGCGAGCCCTTCGGCATCATCACCATGGCTGATATCGCCGGTCCGCGCGATTTGACCTTTAGCCTGGCGGACCTATTCGCCGAGTATCAACAGTTTCGCATGTCATTCTGGGGTCTATTTGGCGCGCTAAACATTCAGCTGGCGAGCGTATTTTATTTGTTGCTGGATTTGCTGACGTTCCTCAGCGTCGTGGGCTGCGTTTTTCTTGGGCTACAGCTTCTGGCGATAAGCGACTTCGCCTACGCGCGTTACGAGTTGGCGCATCTGCTGACGCTGGCCAGCGCGCTAATGCTTCTGTGGCTTGGCGTCTTGTACTGGAGCACGCTCACGCGAGCGGCCGAGGGGCGCATGTTATTCCCGCTGATCGCCGTCGTCAGTCCCTTAATGGCGGTCGGATTCGTCGAGATTGTATGGTGGTTGGTCTTTTCTTTGCGGCCGCCAAATCTGGAGTTTGTTCGCGCTGGCGATGCCGTGCCGAAGGAATTGCTGCAAAGCGCCATGCTCTGGCAAATGAGATTTCTCGCGCTTGTCGCGTTTTTGGCGCCATTCACGCTTATCGTCGGTCAATATAGCGCGCCGCAGCCGGTTGAGGCGCTTCCAGAGCGGGCGCGGCCGCTCTATGCGGAATTCGGCGATGTCGCGCTGATCGGCTACGAGCGCGTTGACCGTCGCTACTCCACTGGCGACTTGGCGCGCTTCAAGCTCTATTGGCAAGTGCGTAAGCAATCCGCCAGCGACAACAGTATTCATCTTAACTTAATCGATGACCGCGGGCATGAAATTGGCCGCTATGTCACTTTTCCGGGCGCCGGCAGCTTACGCACATCGCGCTGGACTGAGAGCCTGATTTATCCTGACGAATATGTGATCAACATTAACCGAGCCGCCTATGGGCGCTATCCATTTTATTTGCGCATCGAGTGGCGAGAAGGGGCGCGCTCAAAGCCCATACTCGCCAAGAACGTCGACGGCGGGGGAATCGAGCCGGTGCTGCTGGATATCGGCGCCGTCGTCTCCACAAGATTCCAGCAGACCACTACCGGATTCAGCGAGATTCCGCTGGATTCACAGCCAGTCTTTGGTGGCGCGATCCGCCTTGAGTCTTTTAAGCTAGACCTGGAACTCAACGAGATCACCTTGAACTGGAAAGCCGAATCATCGCCGGAAGAGAACTACCGGGTGTTTGCCCATTTGCTGGACGCGGACGGGAACATTCTAAGCCAGGATGATAACGCTCCCCGCCTGCCAACCAAATACTGGCGCTGGGGCGAGTCTTTCACGACTTTTCATCGTTTCGACCACGCATTCAATATGATTGATTTTCCGGTGGCGGTGGGCTTATACATTTACGATGGCCTCAGCTACCCCAAGCTTGAATATACCGTGACCTTGGAAGAAGACGACGAGGACGAAGTTGTCGAGCTTGTGCTTGATTCATTCACCATTCCCTGGGCGATCGCGGCCGAAGTAATCGAATTGACTCCGACAGCGGCGCCAACGGGCGATGGAACGGGGCAAGCATCAGGTGACGCGCAAGTCGCGGATGCTATCCAGCAATCCGAGACTGCCGTGACGAATGCGCCAGAGCCCTAAGCGTCCCTTTGTCTCAGCGCGATATGGATGTTTCATCCGCCGGACAACGCGCGGCTCGGTAAACACATAAGCAGTAGAGGCAATCCAAGCGGATTATCGGCGCGCGCAGCTTCTCCGCGACTGCCTCGCGCCGCCACGCCCTCTCCAGCCCAGCCAGTTCGCGCGAGGTTTCGGATGGATGCGGACGGGTCAACAGTCGTTGCTTGGCGTGGGACCGTAAATTTGTTCCCAAGCCGAGACCATCTGTTCGGATATGTTTGACAAGGTATCGGGCACGGCGCGCGCGCCGCCGATGCATTCCATAAAGCTGTGATCGCCATTCCAGCGCGGCACGATATGGAGGTGGAAATGGGTGGCGATGCCAGCGCCCGCGGCCGCGCCGATATTGGCGCCTATGTTAAAAGCCGGCGGATCGGCGATCTCCCGCAGTACGCGCATCGTACGATTTGTCATCAGCATCAGGTCCGCTAATTCGTCCGCGCTCAGGTCTTCGGTCGATGTGAGATGCTTATAAGGAATGACCATTGTATGACCGTAGGTATACGGATAGCGATTGAGCACGGCGTATGTATGCGCTGATCGGGCAACGACAAAATGCGCCATGTCGTCTTCCGGCTGCCGGGCGAACTGGCAGAATACGCATGAATCAAAGCCCTTGCGCTTGCCCTTGATATAATCCATGCGCCAAGGTGCCCAGATCTGTTTCATTGTCGTCCCATATTCGGCTACAAACTGTCGGTCGCTAACTTGGCGCGCGCCTTAGCTGCCGCCCACAATCAGGAAGCGGCGCGGATTAACAACGATATTCTAACGGCTTTGCCAAATCTGATACAATGCGAAACGGCGAATCAAGATTGGAGCGGGAGTGACACTTTCTCAGAAGCTGCTTGAGCAGCGCGTGACCCGACCATTCAAGTATTTTGAACAGGTCGACAGCACCAATGACGTCGCCAAAGCCTGGCTGGCGGCGGGCGCGCCAGAAGGCGCCGTCGTCATCGCGAATGAGCAGACGCGCGGACGTGGGCGCAGAGGACGCGCTTGGCAAACGCCTCCTGGCGCGAGCTTGGCGCTGTCGGTCATCTTGAAGCCGGAGAGCGCGCAGCTTTCGCGATTGAATATGGTTGCCTCGCTTGGCGTCTACGATCTCGCGCGGGAATGCGGCTGCGAGAATGTCGGTATAAAATGGCCCAATGACGTCCAGGTTCGTGGGTTAAAAGTGAGCGGCGCGCTGCCGGAAGCCGTCTGGGAAGGCAGCCGGCTGCGGGGCGCAATCCTTGGCATCGGCGTCAATATTCGCGTCAATTTTCATGACGGCGACTTGCGCCATTCGGCAATTAGCTTGGAAGATGTCGTCAAGCGCAGGCTGGACCGCTGTGAGCTGATCGCGTCGCTGCTGAGCCGGATTGATCATTGGTATCATCGCATAAACTCACCCACGCTTGTCGCCAACTGGAAATGCCGACTGACAACGCTTAATCAAATAGTCGCCATAGGCGGCGTCAAAGGAATCGCGCTGGATGCTTTGGCGGACGGGGCGCTGACCATCCGAGACGCAATGGGGCAACTCCATCAAGTGCGAACAGACGATATCGACGAATATGCAATCGGAGTGCCGCGATAAATGAGCCGGATACGTTTCGAGTGGAATGTCGAATCGCAGCAAGTTCAGCGGTTCGACGGCGAGGACGCGCGGGCAAAGCGCAGGCGACGGCGAAACTTGCTTTTGCTCGCGACGCTGGTCTTGTCCCTCTTGGCAGTGATCGCGCTGGGGCTGGCGCTCCTGCGGCAGCGCGTTCACGATGTCGAAACGCAATATAGGCAGCTCCTGCAAGACACGGTCAAAGCCGAGGTCGCCACGCTGCGCATAGGGGATCTTTATTCCTTTCTCAACACGCAAAATCCTGACGATTCCGACTGGCTCGCGGAACAACGACGGATGTTTCGCCGTTACAGCGCGCTAAAGGCGGACGGCGCCATTGAATTGACGGGCAACATCCTGGCGCTGGAAATAGATCAGTCGCGCGCTCGCGTCCTGGTTCAGGAAAATATCAATGGGTCGCCATACGCGCGGCTATGGTTTTACCAAAGAAGCGGCGCAGGCTGGCGGCATATCGCGCCTGATTTTTCATTCTGGGGCGAAGCAAGTACGCTTGAGTCCGACAAGCTCGCTGTCAATTATCGCGCCGCCGATCAACAGTTCGCGCGTCAGGTCAGCGCCGCTCTGACCGCCTGGATCAAACTAGGCTGCGACCTGCTTGATTGCGGAAACCTGCCCCGGCTCACAGTTGATATCGAGCCCAATGCCGAGACCCACGCGCTGTGGGTCGACGAGACCGCGCTGCGCCTGCGACTGCGCTCGCCCTATGTCGATATCGCCCGCGCAGACACGCCTTTCGATGGGCAGCGACAGCTGCTCGTCAGCGGCATGCTAGCTGAGCGCCTCGTCAACGCGCATGGCAATAGCCTGATGGCGCAATATCCCCACGACGCATCCTTTCTCCAGCGCGCGTCCATAGCTTGGCTTGGCGAGAAATTTACCCGATTCGATAGCGGCGCTTTGCTGATGCGATCAATAGCAGAAAAATATGGCGATGACGCAATCGCGCGCATTTTGGCGCAACTCTCAGCCACGAGCGATATGTCGATTCTGGAGGTCGTGATTGGTCAGCCGCTTGAAGACGCGGAACTGGACTGGCGCGATTTCATTGCGTGGCGATTGACGCTCGAAGACGAGCTCATCCGCGAGGGCAGACAGGATGAGTGGCTCAAATTATATGACACGGTCGATGAAAGTGTTCGTCTGGCAGCGTATGACCGCTACAGCCGCGGCGCGACCGCCCGTAGCTATCAGGTCGTCGATCAGGTGATTTGGTCTAGGGCAAACGGCTGGCCCCAACTGCGCGCCACCGTGCAAGTCCGCGGTGGAAGCGGCGCCGCAGACGAGATCATCTTGTTCAATTTAGTCAATAGCGTGTGGAAGCGCGCAAGCTAATTGTGAAGTCATCGGCGCAGCCGTGACAATCGCGCCGCTTGGAACGAAAAGCGGGCCTGCGATGGCAATCACAGACCCGCAAGATGTAGCCGTTCAAGTTTCGCCAACTGGCGTTTATTCGTCGTCCATGCCCAGCGCCGCGTCGCGAATCACCACGACGAAGGCGAGCACGTGGCCGAATATGATATGACCGAACAAGCTTGGACTATTGAGATTAATCTGCAGCAACTCGCCGCCAGCGATCGCCGGCATGATGATCAAGCCACCCAGAATCCACCAGATCACGCCGTAGATCAAGCCGCCCACCGCAATGTTGTACAGCGGACTGCCCAGATCAACGTACTGAGTAAAGAGCCCGGTGTAGAGGGCGCCGATCACCGCGCTGATGATAATGTGCAGGATAAAGCCAATCAGAGCGTCCGCCCCAATCATCCCGCCAACCATCTCGAGCATGCCGTTGTTCATCATTGGAGCGCCTTGCTCGACGGCCGTCACCATTCCAGCGTCGTCCGTTGTAACCATCGGGGCGCCCGGCACCATGCTCGCCCCGATGAAGGCTAGAAAGATATAACCGGCGATGATTCCCGGTATAATCCCCCTCATAAGTTTATCGCTGTCCATGCTGATTCCTCCTAAGAATGCTAAGAACTTCGATAGCGATGCAAGATGTAATGACATCTATATATAGGTAAGCTTCATAAAACTTACCTGCTTCAATTATCAATAGTATATACAGTTCGTTTCGCGCAAGCAAGTTAAATGCAGTATCAATTGTCAATTTTGTAGTTGACGCCGTGTTAGATTGCCCAACGCTGCCTATTTCACATCCTATGATCAAGTTGGTTCGCGCAAGGTCGGCCGCCCTCGCTGAAGTGCCGGAATCGCGGGCAAGTTCCCGCTCGGGGAGAGTGGCGCGGAATACGCGAATATGCTAGAATTGCGACAAATAATGGCGAGGACGCAACACCGAGCGGCGCCGGGAATCCCGTCTCGCCGAAGCGGGGGATGCACCCGCCGCAAGGCTGAAATCGCGGGCTTCGGCTCTGGTTGGCGGCGACTGAAACGCAACAATGACCTGATTGCGCTTGGCGTGAACGCGCGCCAAATCCGGGAAAATGAGGCGACCTAAAATGAGGATAACCGCAGCGGATGGATAATCTCGACACGAACGCCTTAGAAGACGGCGCTGGCGCCATTCGCACAGTCACCATCAATGAAGAGATGCGCGGCAGTTATCTCAACTACGCCATGAGCGTGATTGTCGCGCGCGCGCTGCCAGACGCCCGCGACGGCTTGAAGCCGGTTCACCGAAGAATCTTGTTCGCGATGCATGACATGGGACTGCGGCCCGGCGCTGGCTACAAAAAGAGCGCGCGGCTGGTGGGCGAGGTACTGGGCAAATATCACCCGCATGGCGACCAAACAATATACGACGCGATGGCGCGCATGGCGCAGGATTTCTCGCTTCGCTATCCCCTTGTTGACGGGCAAGGCAACTTTGGCAGCCAAGATGGCGACAAACCGGCGGCGATGCGCTACACCGAGGCGCGCATGGCGAACATCGCCAGCGAACTGCTGACTGATATCAACATGGACACCGTAGACTTCGCCGAGAATTATGACAATACACAGGAAGAGCCCACCGTCCTGCCAGCGCGATTGCCTAATCTGCTGCTCAATGGCGCCAGCGGAATCGCAGTCGGCATGGCGACCAGCATCCCGCCGCACAATCTGCGCGAACTGGCCGCCGCGATCACCCATTTGATCGATCACTACAGTCAAATCGACGCGGTTACTGTCGACGATCTGATGCAATTCATCAAAGGACCGGACTTTCCCACCGGCGCCACGATAGTTGTTGGCGACGAATTGAGAGAGGCTTATGCTCAGGGCAAAGGACGCGTTGCAGTCCGCTCGGGCGTCGACTTTGAAGAGCGCGGCGACGGCTTCAATCTTGTCATCAGCTCCATACCATACCAGGTCAGCAAGTCGGCGATTATCGAACGAATCGTATCCTTGGTGCGTGAGGGGCGCATTGAAGCGATTCGCGACCTGCGCGATGAATCCGACAGGCGAGGCTTGCGCCTGGTCGTCGAATTGAAACGACACGCGCAGCCGCAGCGTGTCCTCAACCAGCTCTACAAATATACGCAGCTCCAAAGCGTCTACAGCATTCAGATGCTGGCGCTGGTCAACGGCGAGCCGCGAACATTAAGCCTTAAGCGCTGCCTTCAGATCTATATTGAGCACCGCTACGATGTCATCGTCCGCCGGTCGGAATACGACCTGGCAAGGCAACGCGCCCGCGCCCATGTTTTGAGTGGCTTGCTCAAGGCGGTCGCCAATATCGACGCGGTTATCCAATCCATTCGCAATTCGGAAAATGTCGAGCGCGCCCGAACGCAGTTGATGGCGAACTTTGAACTGACAGAGGTCCAAGCCAACGCGATTCTCGATATGCAGCTGCGGCGTTTGAGCGCCCTTGAGCGGCAAAAGCTGCAAGAGGAGTACGACACCGTGCAGGCGCGCATCGCTTATCTGGAGGATCTGCTGGCTTCCCCGCAGAAAATCCTCGACCTGATACGGGAAGACGTGGCCGAAATCGCGGAGAGGTATGGCGACGAGCGCAAGACCACTGTTGCCTATGGCAATGTAGACCTTGATGAAGCTGATCTCTATCGGCGCGAAAATGTCGTCATCTCGTTGACGGAGAACGGCTATATCAAGCGGGTGGCGGCCGAAAAGTACAAGCAGCAGCGGCGCGGGGGCAAAGGCATGCGCGGGATGGAACTCAAAGACAGCGACCGTCTAATGGATATCTTTTTTGCCCACAGCCACGATTCCATTCTCTTTTTCAGCAACAAGGGCAAAGTGTATTCGCGCAAGTCCTATGATATTCCTGAAACGCAACGGGATAAGCGCGGCACGCTTATTCAGATTCTGTTGCCGTTGACAAACGATGAGCGGATTACGGCGCTTCTTGCGCTTCCCGACTCGGCCTTCGAGCGCGACGAAGCCTATTGTGTGATAGCGACGCGACACGGGCGCATTAAGCGGATGGAACTGAGCGAGTTTCAGTTTATCCGACCGAGTGGATTGGTTCTCACCCGTCTGCACGACGATGACACTGTAGGCTGGGTCAAAGCTACGCGGGGCGACCAGCACATCGTCATGGTTACCGCCGATGGGAAGGGGATTCTCTTCCGAGAAAACGAAGTGCGAGTGATGGGACGAATCGCGGCCGGCGTTCGAGGAATGCGTTTGAGACTAGGCGATGAGATCGCGGGTATGGATGTGCTCGCCAAAGATGACAGCCACATTCTCGTCGTTACGCGCAGCGGTTACGGGAAACGCACAACAATTGAAGACTACAATCCTCAAAGACGATACGGGTACGGCGTGATTACACTCAAACGCACCGAGCGAAAAGGTCCGGTTGTGGCCGTGCGCTGCATTGGGGAAAATGAAGGAATCATGCTCATTTCGCAACAGGGCACTGTGATTCGAACAGACCTTTCAGAAATTCGCGCAAAGGGGCGGAATACTGAAGGCGTAACCGTAATGGATCTTGACGAAGACGACGAAGTCGCCGGCATAGCAATAATGAATGCCACCGAAGATAAGCCGACCAAATCCACCGCTGACAATGAAAGTGCGTCCAACCATAACGGCAACAAGTAAGCGCGCCGCGCAAAGTCCGCTTCAGTTGCGCCGCTACTGGATCCAATCAATGAATAGCTTGCTCGCGGCATTTATCGCGCGGATTGCACCGACATTCCACAGCGCGCAAGCACCGCGTCAATCTAAGCTTAGGCTCCCTCGTCGTCGGCTTCTTCGCCTTCCGCCTCTTCACCCTCGAGCGCTTCATCCAGCTCGTCCAGTTCTTCTTCGGCGCGCGCGGCCGCTGGCTGGACGATCTTGGCGAGCATCTCGTTGGGATCGTTGTGGACAGTGACGTTGTCGCCGAAGCTGAGATCGCGCACCAGCACTTCAGCGCCCATCTCGGTCAGCGTTGATAGATCAATGATGATGCGATCGCGAATGTCGCTGGGGTATACCTCCAAGGTCAGCGAGCTCCTGCCGGTAATCAAGATGCCTTCGCGCGCCGCGACTACTGGGCTCTCGCCCTGCATCACAATTGGCACTTCGACGCTGATGCGCTGCGTCTGGTCAACTGCGAGGAAATCGACATGCAGTATATCGCCGCGCACGACATCGCGCTGGACTTCACGCGCCAAGGACGGAAAGCTTTCGCCGTTCACTTCAATGTCTATAAGATTGGTGCCGCCAGCATTCATCAACAAGACTTCTAAAGCGCGATATGGAAACTGCACGCTGATTGGATCCGTTGACGGTCCATAAACGATCCCGGGGACATATCCGGTACGCCGAAGCTGACGATTCTTCTTCCCCTGCGCCTGACGCGCTTCCGCGGCAATTTGAAACTCCGCCATAGTGTAAAACTCCTCAATATGCGCTCAGCGACTCATCATGCCGACGCCCGCGAGCATATTATTGCCCTGGAAAATCCGGCGTATTCTAGTTAAGCATTGGCTATTGGTCAATGGCGGCAGGTGAAATGACCCGCGCGGCAGCGCGAAAATCTCAGATTAGCGGGTAACGGGACTCGAACCCGTGACCTTCTGCTTGGGAAGCAGGCGCTCTACCAACTGAGCTATACCCGCAGATTGCGTGTATTCTAGGCGATGGCCACGCAATTGTCAAATTGGCTGACGCTGCGACTAGACCGGATAGCTTGTTCGGCTATCGGAATCCGCCGGTGTTTAATTTGATGTGGCGTGGAGCGCGGGCGGCGGAACGCGCGCTCCGCCCACTAGAGCAAACTATCTATGAATGCGGCGCGCCAAGCGCGTATCATGTCATATGCGTCGCCGCTAACAGCGCGCGTCAAATGTGCTATGCTATGATGTCAATTGCTTGCCGCAGCCGGGACAGGGCAACAAAATACCGCGGAACGCGGCGCGAATGTGATGGTTTCGATTGACCCAAAGTGAGCTTCTTGGTCGATTAATGCGCGTTGCTTTGCATGAATTTTGGGAAAACTGACGCGCGCTTCGCAAATTGAAGCGCGTGATTCGAGGAGCGCAACGCAGGCTGATGCCAGAAAACGCCAAGCCGAAAACCGGCAAGCTAAAGATTCTGATTGTCTTGCTCTATTATCACCCGCACTCGACTGGTCTAACGCATTATGTAAAGATGCTGGCTGAGGAGCTTGTCTGTCGCGGTCATGAGGTAACGGTGATTGCCTCCTGCCACAGCCGTGAATTGCCGCTCGGCGAGGCCACGCTCAATGGCGTGCGCGTCATTCGGCTCTGGGCGCCAATCGCATTGAGCCGCGGCCGGATTATGCCGACTTATCCCTGGGCGATTTACCGCCTCTTGCGCGAGCACGATGTGGTGAACATCCACGTCCCGCTGTTGGAAACGGCGCTGGTGGCTTTCCTCGCGGGCATCGCCGGCGTCAAGATCATCCCGACGCATCATGGCGATCTGATCCTGCCTGATAATCCTATCAACAACATGATCAGCAAGATCATGTTCGCTTTCTACAAGTACATGGCGAAACGCGCGCCCTGCATCATCGGGCTTAGCGATGACTATGCGGATAATTCGTATTACCTTCTGCCATTTCGGGAAAAGGTGAGAATCATCTATCCCCCCATGATTATTCCAGAGCCCGATCCGGTCGGCGTTCAAAGACTGCGCCGAGAGTGGCGGAGGAATGGCGGACCGCTCATTGGATACGCCGGCCGATTTGTCCAGGAGAAGCGACCTGATCTGCTGATTCGCTCGCTTGACGTGATTAATGGGACGCATCCAAACGCGCGGATCGTATTCGCCGGCGACTACGACATCAGCTATGAAGGCACCTGGCGGCGGCATCAGGACCTGGTGGAAAAATACCGTTCGCAACTGACGTTTCTCGGTTTGATTCGCGACAAGCAAGAATTGGCGAATTTCTACGCCGCCTGCGATGTGCTCGTCTTGCCCAGCGACAGCGACTGTTTTCCCTTGGTTCAGGGTGAAGCGATGCTCTGCGGGACGCCAGTCGTGATGACCGATATCGCCGGCGGGCGCGTGGCTGTATCGATCACCGGTATGGGCAAACTTGCCAAAGCGGGAGATTGGCGCTCTATTGGCGAAACAACGCTCGAGGTGCTGGCTGACCCCGCCCGATTTTCGAAGCCGAGAGACACTATCCGGGACGTCTTCTCTTTTGAAGAAACCGTCAACCGCTACGAATCAATCTTTTACGAACACGCCCGAACCTGAGGCAATGTCCATGCCCCCAGGCCAGGCAATTGAATGGGATACGATAGCGTTTATGACGCGCAATGAAGCCGACATGGCATTCAAGCGGCGCGTCAAAACAATCTTCGACTTCATCGAGCCCAGCGATGACATGCGAATTCTCGATCTTCCCTGCGGGCGCGGGTTTTATCTGCATATGTTTCGTCACGTCAGCGAATGCGAACTGATCGGCGCCGATCTGGACTGGAATGTCTTGCGGACAGCTAAGCGGGCGCTCGCCAAGTACCCGCGGATTCACGTTAATCACGCCAGCATAGTAGACATGCCCTTTGCGCGCGACAGTTTTGACGCAGTCATCCTATCCGAAGTGCTTGAGCATATTAACGACGATGGTCGCGCTCTCGAAGAAGCCTTTCGCGTTCTGAAACCGGGCGGCGCGCTGGCAGTTACGGTGCCCCATGCGAATTATCCGTTTTGGTGGGATCCGATAAATAAAGTATTGGAAGCGCTCTTCAACTGGCATATCAAGAGCGGACCACTGGCCGGGTTATGGGCAAATCATGTTCGGCTCTATACCGCCAGCCAACTGCGATTAGCGGTGGAAGCGGCGGGCTTCCACATAGAGGAAGAGCGTGCGTTAACCCATTACTGTTTCCCTTTTATCCACAATCTGGTTTATGGCTTGGGAAAACCGCTCTTGGAATCCCGGATGCTGCCAGGATCGATGCTCGCCCTTGCCGATCGTCACGACTTTGAGGCAAAGGGCGGCCGGTTGAATCCGGTTCGTTTGGGCGTCGCCCTCTTCAATGCATTTGACCGCGGAAACAGCCCGGACGAGGGACCGGATCGAGCGACAGTCAACCTAGCGATTAAGGGTCGAAAGCCAAATGAATGAGGGCCCGGGCGACAGGCAGACTGAGGCGATCCCGGCGCCGGACTCCACGAAGCTGGAGCGCGCCGGAGCCCCAGAAACGCGTCCGATCGAGGACCTGACGCTAAGCGAACTCGTCAGCCGCTGGCTGCGCGCGCCGCGCTCGACCTGGCGCGGATTCAGGCTGGCGGCAGCCGCTCATGGAGCCAACCAGCCTCAAGTCCAAGCGGCGGCTTCCGCTATTGCGATTCAATCCTCAGAAACAATTGAGCGGGAAGGCGGCGCCGAGACCGCTTTGCACGCTCTGCCGCGCGCCTTGCTTCATGTGGATGCCATTCAATTGCTGCTATACGCTGCCGCCATCGTTTGCGCCATGATCGGCAGCGTCATCGTACGCGGCAGTGATGATGTGACGCGCGCCGATGGCTATTCATTGAGCTTCGGCGGTCCCTATCTATGGCTCGGGTTTCTGCTTTGGCTGATCGCGGAAGTCGTTGGCAACTGGAAGCGGCTGAAGGGCTATTGGCGGACGCTCGACGCCGGCGAACGTTTACGTTGGGCAGCGCGAGCCTTGCCCATATTGATCTGGTTTAGCGCGATTCTCACATTCAACGCGTCGATGAGCGCGCCGCGGGACAGCGCTACCGACTTAGCGCTGACGGCTATCGGGCGCTTCGCATTTGGCTGCGCCCTCTGGCTCGCAATTGAAGTCGCCAATTGGCAAATTCGTCGGCGTCACGCATATACCGACGTCAGATCTCCGAAGATCATAATTCGGCGAAGCGCAATCCGGCCGCAAGTCAGTCGATTGCGCCTGGCGCTCTTCACGGTTGCAACGATATGCAGCCTGCTGGTTTGGATGAACACCACCGGCAATCGGATTGAGCCGCCGGTGATCTTGCTCTGGCTGATTAGCGCGGCTTTATGGGGGTTCGTCTTTGCGCCGCTCCGTTGGAATCCATTTGCCTGGGCTAGCGGCAAAATAGATTGCTTTCGCCGGATTCGCTGGCGCGACCATCGCGTGACCATTGCATCCCTCGCCCTGGTCATGATCTTGGGCGCTGCATTCCGCTTCAACGAGCTCGATGCCTATCCGCCTCAGATGTACAGCGATCAGGTTGAGAAAATCCAGGACGCATACAAGATCCACCATCTCGGTGACTATCGAATCTTTTTTGCAAATATCGGCGGCAGGGAGCCGCTCCACTTCTACTTCTTGTCCATACTTGCGAGCCAGCCGGGCATGGAATTTGATCACTACGCGCTCAAGTTAATGTCGGCGATCGAGAGCCTGATTACGCTGCCGATCGTGTTTTGGCTGGGCGCCGAAGTGATGGGCAAAGACCGTCGCCGTTTCGGCCTGCTGTTCGGCGCGCTGGCTGCGGCGCTGGTCGCCGTCAGCTTCTGGCATACGGTCATCGGCCGGCAAGGCTTGCGCATCAGCCTGGCGCCGCTTTTCTCAGCTTTGACCGCCATCTACCTCATTCGAGGCTTGCGCTGCAATCGGCGCTCGGATTATGTGAAAGCCGGGCTTGCCCTCGGTTTCGGACTTATGGGATATCAAGCGGTTCGTATGCTGCCGCTTGCCGCAGTCGCCGGCGTCGCGCTCGCCTTTGCATTCGGCAGGCACTCGTGGCGGACGCGCCTTGAATATCTCCTCAATCTGGCGGTACTGGCCTTTGTGGCTTTGATGGTTTTCTTGCCCATGCTTCACTACTGGATTGAAGAGCCGGAAAATTATATGCGCCGCGCAAACACGCGCGTATTTGGAGACTTGCCGACGACTGATGCGGAACGCGCGGCATTCCTCGCGGATAGCGTTCCTGTCTTGCTGAACAATATCAAAAAGACAGCGTTGATGTATCACTTTTACGGGGACAACAGTTGGGTCAGTGGCTTGGGCGACGAACCAGCGATGGACCCGGTAAGCGCCGCCTTCATGATCCTGGGTTTGGCGGCGTGGCTCGCCTTGATCGTCAAATCGCGCGAGCCTGCTTTGGCTTTTGTGCCCATCTATCTCGTGGCGATGTTATTGCCGACGGCGCTCGCGCTATCGTTTCCGATTGAAGTGCCCAGTTTTATCCGAGCCAGCGGCGCTATTCCGCCAGCTTATCTGATCGCCGCGCTTCCCTTTGCGGTCTTTTGCCTGCGCCTGTGTAAATGCCTTTCAGGGCCTGCGGGCAAAGTCGTTGCCGCCTCGTTTGCGGCTGTCTTGCTGCTCGCCGCCAACGACTACAATACAAGCTTGTATTTCGGGAGATTCACCGACGACTACGTTCGCGCATCGCATCCGCAGGCGCAGGCTGGCGCAATTTTGAGAGGCTTCGCCGAGAGCGACGGCGCCTATGGCAACGCCTTTGTGCTTGCGTCAGCACATTGGTGGGATACGCGCGCTATCGGGATCGAAGCAGGCATGATGTTCTGGGACAGTGGCGGAGAGGCGCGCGCGGCGCCACAATTGATCGAACGCGGTCTACGGAGGGAGGCCCCCTATCGGCTTGATCCCGAGCGCGACCTGCTCTTCTTTTACGCCCGCCAGAACCTGGAGGCGCTGGAGTTGCTTAGCGGCTGGTTCCCGAATGGCCGGCAGCTGCTGGTTGATGTCGAGCCACAGCAGAAATCATTCTATGTTTTTCGCGCGCCGGCACTGGGCGCCGCTGGCTTGCGGCAATTCCTCTATGAGAATCGGTAGACATGATAGCAATTCGCTATGGATGCGGCCTTAACAGGAAGGTCGAAGCGCCCGCCGATGAGAATTAGAGCCCTTACTGCATTCTTCCTGGCGGCCATTCTAATCTTCGGCGGCGCCTTGCGCTTCGTCGGGCAGAATTGGGACGATTTCTCGCATACGCATCCCGATGAATTGTTCCTCACGCTGCTCGTCCTGCCAAATATCGGCGGCAATAACGCTTTCACCAATGACGAGGAACACTTTCCAGCGCTGCAGCTTCTCATCCCAAGTGATTCGACCGAGATTCTCAGCCGCGATGACCTGCGCAATTTTCCCAACGCGCAGCTAGGCGTCGTGCGCGATTCCTTCGCGGCCAAAGCAAGCAGCTGGCTAATCGACGCCGACCAAATCCAAGTCTTTGACGACATCCCTAGCGCGCAGGCCGCCTTGCGTGCTCGTCATGTGCGCGCGCTGCTCGTCGAGAGCCGGCGCTCGCCAGAACTGGAAGGTGTGATTAATTCGGATTTACTCTCCTCAGCCGACCTGCAGGCATTGCGCTGTCTGCATCTAAACCCGAATTCCACGGGCATCGGCGGCTACTTTGATACCAGCTGCTCGCCTTTGAATCCGCATAACGCCGGTCACGGATTCTTTGTGTACGGGACGCTGCCGCTGCTGCTCGCTCACTACGCCAGCGACTTTGTCCGCACGCAGACCGAGCAAGACTCAGGCGCCTTCGACTTTCAGGGCGGTCATCTGGTGTGGCGCGCGCTCTCGATGTTCTTCGATATCCTCAGCATCGTGGTTGTTTTCGCGCTCGGCGCGCGGCTGCACAATCGCTGGGTTGGTTTGCTCGCCGCCCTATTCTATGCCGCCGCGCCACTGGCGATACAGAAGGCGCACTTCGGAACCGTGAATGCGATGGCGGCTTTTTTCGTCGTTCTCGCGCTGTATTTCGCCGCGCAGGTCCAGCAGCGTGGAAAGCTCCTGCCCTACCTGTTCTTCGGCATCGCCTGCGGGTTGGCGGTCGCCAGCCGAATAAATCTGGCGCCCTTGGCCGGAATCATCCTTATCCCAGCCGTCGTGCAGGCGCTGCCCGCGTTCGACCGCCGTCTTAGCCAGAACGAACGCGCCGCCATCGCCGCTCGTCACGTTGCCGGCTTGTTGCTGGCCGGGCTCGGCGCATTCCTAGCATTCCGCATTTGTAATCCTTACGCATTTAGCGGACCGGGCTTTTTCGGATTGCTGCCAAATGAACGATGGTTCGCCAATCTGGCTCAGGTCAGCCGTGGGGTCAGCGGCGCGCAGGATTATCCGCCGCTCTGGCAATGGCTGGCGCGCTCGCCTCTCGTCTACATAACCAAGGATTTGCTGTTTTGGGGAATGGGTTTGAGCTTTGGCGTTGTAGCTGGCTGCGGCTGGTTTTGGGCGGCGTATCGCGCTTTTCGCAATCGACCGGCTGCGACGGCATATCTGGTCCTGATCGTATGGATCGGCGGCTACCTGTTGTGGATGAGCGGACTATGGGCGATGACCATGCGCTACTACCTGCCATTGTACGGCGCATTTGCCGTCCTGGCGGGCTGGTGCCTGTACGAACTTAATCTCCACGCGCGCACACACAAACGAAGCTTGCCGATCACGTCTTGGCTGTTGGGCGGCATAGGATCAGTCTTCGCCGTGGTCGGCGCGTACCAGGTCGCCGGCGGAGTAGCCGACGCGACCGCGCTTAGCGCGCTCGGCCTCGGCGTCGCGCTTTTGGCTTGCGCCGCGCTGCCGCCGCTGAATCGCTTTCGCCCCTTGATCTTAGGCGTATTCGCCATCGGGTTCGCGTTGATTTGGGGTCTGATGCACGGCAATATTTATCGGCATCAGACAACACTTGTTCAGTCTTCGCGTTACATTTTCGAGCGTGTGCCGGGCGACTTCGCTATGCGGATCGAGGACGCGCCGGACTCCGTGCCTTTGATCAATCTCGCCGT
This sequence comes from Chloroflexota bacterium, assembly GCA_028875185.1. GTDB lineage: Bacteria > Chloroflexota > Anaerolineae > Aggregatilineales > Phototrophicaceae > UBA6055. Next base: position 49,139 of record JAPPFH010000110.1, read on the forward strand.
GCATGACAGCGGGCTTTCAATCGCGGATCTGAGCGGCGCTCTCTTTGAACGCGCAACGCTTTATCGCGAGCTCGAGCCAACGCGCGACAGTTTCGTCGCGCCAGCAAGCGGTGAGGTGTTGAGCGTATTCGCGCCCCATCTTGGCGATCCCTGGGACGATGAGGCGCCGGAAGAAGTCATACTGCGCGTGTACGCGGCCGGCGGCGAATCGCTACTGGCTGAAGCGATCTTGAGAACAAATCTTAGGCGCGACGATCATCCGCTCGGCGCGTCATACAGCATACCATTTTCCGAGCCGCTTCAGGTCGTGGCGGACGAACGCTACGAATTTGAGGCGCTCATCGGCGCCGGCAGCGGAGACGTCATAGGATCTGGCTCGGTCGTGCTCACCGAAGGCGACTGGGACAATCGCGCCACTGGAATCCGCACTTGCGACTTGCCCGACGGATTGACGCTGGCGGACGATCCGCCCTCAGGTATGGTACATGCTCATGAATGCCGCGGTTCGCAAGCCTTTTATCGCCTCGTGAACGCCCAAGACCAGATCATGTCCTTTCCGGTGGACAATCAGATTAAGTACGATGACATCCTGCGCACGCTCGATATCGGCGATTATCTGACGATCGCCAGCAATCGATTTTATGATGCGGAAACGCGCAATCCAATGCGCTGGCCCTTGACGACGCTCTACTACAAGAAGCTGTTCGCGGGCGAACTCGGCTACGAACTCGAGCGGGTATTCGATGAAAGTTTCGAGTTCGGTCCCTGGCGCGTGTCTGATCAGCACCTGCCCGTCTATGAGTCCCCCGCCTGGCTGAACGAACTGGAAGCCGACGAAGCCTTCCACGTGTATGATCATCCAGCGGTATTCATCTTCCGCAAATCGCCGGATTATTCGCGCGCGAAAGTCGAAGCCGCGCTTGCCGAAGTCTCGCTCAAACAGGAGAACGATTTGCACGGCAGCCAAAACGAGGCGCAGTTGCTCGGCGTATTCTATTGGAGTTCGGCTGAGGCTGATGCCGTTCCCACCGCGCTAACTTTCCCGCATGAAGATTACGCGAGGCAAACATCCGGCGGAACTTGGTCCGAGCGCTTCTTCAGCGACAGCATTATCAATACCAATCAGGCGATTGGCGTGCTCGCCTGGTACGCGACCATATTCGTCTTCGGCGCGCTCGCCTTTCCGCTGGTGTTCTCGCTGTTTCCCTCTATGGCTGATGGCGGTTACGGCGTCTGCAAACTGATCGGGATGCTGCTGGTCGCATTTTTCGCCTGGGCTGTTTCCAGCTTGAAAATCCCCATCTGGTCTCAAGGCGGCATACTGTTTTCCGCCGTGCTGCTTGCTCTGCTAAGCGGGTTCATAGGATACCGCAATCGCAGGCGCCTGGCGGCGTTTTTGCGCGATCGCTGGCGGCGGCTCGCCTGGATGGAGCTAATCAGCATCATCGCCTTCAGCGCCATGATTCTAGTGCGCTTGACCAATCCCGATCTTTGGCATCCCTACAAAGGTGGCGAGAAGCCGATGGACTTCGCCTATTTGAACGGCGTCCTACGCAGCACCACCTTCCCGCCGATTGATCCCTGGTTCGCCGGCGGATTCATCAACTATTATTACTTTGGCTATGTGTTGCTAGGCGCGCCGACGCTCTTGCTTGGCGTGATACCGGCCTTTGCCTACAATCTCATGATCCCCATCATTTTCAGTTTGACCGGCTTGGGCGCTTTCGCCGCTGCCTACAACATATTGTCGCATTGGCGCGAGAATGACCACCTCCAGCTACCGATCAAGATTTCTGCTACGCGTAAACTCGGCAATCCCTGGATCGGCGGGCTTATGGCGCTGCTGCTCTGCGTCGTGCTCGGCAACCTCGATACCGCGCGCGTGTTGGGCAATGGCGTCGCCAGCCTGGGCGGCTACAACAGACCCTTGGGCTTGGAAAAATTCTTAATCGACGAATATACCGAGGAAACGGGCAGCGACGCGCCGGCTGAAGTTCGCGCGCAGTTGGCTGAGCGCGCCCGTACCTGGCAGCCATGGGATCGTATTCGCTATGAGTTTGACAGTTCGCTTTCTCTCGTGGGCGGGTTGCTGCGCGGCGCCGGGCGAGCGCTGCAGGGCGAGCCACTGCCAATCGGCAGCGATCGTTGGTATTGGGGACCGTCGCGCGTCCTGGCGGAAACGCCGGGCGTCGGTGGCGGCGCCATCACCGAGATGCCGTTTTTCACCTTTCTCTATGGTGATCTTCACGCCCACATGATCAGCATGCCCTTTATTCTCATGGCGGTTCTCTTCGTATTCAACGAGCTGGCGCAAGCGGGCGGCGAACAGCGGGCGAAGCTTGAACGCTTTCTCGCGTTGGCGCTGGGCGCCTTGGCTGTCGGCGTACTGCGAGCGACCAATACCTGGGATTGGCCCACGATGACGCTCTTCGCAGTCGTCGGGCTGGGCTATGCCTGGTGGCTGCGCTGGCGCTCGACGCTCCGCCCGCCTACAGATCTGCGATTCTACGCTGGTCTTTGCGGCGCGCTGCTATTGGCGGCTGCGCTGATCACAGTATTGATTCCGCCAGCCCGGGCGGCGTTCAATGGCATCGTGCCGCCGCTGACGAGCGCCGCCATCGCCATTCGCCTGCTGCTGCTGGCGGGCGCCGCGCTAGTCTTGCTTCGAGTAGCCGTCAAATTCTGGCTTACGCGCGCGTCCGCGCTTGAATTAGCCGGGAGTATCGGCGCATTCCTCTTGCTCAATTTCGCGGCTGCCCTGCCCTACACATCCTGGTACGCCGCGATCTATAACAGCGTCAGATTATGGGAAGGCGGCAAGACCCCGCTCTGGGCTTACTTCGACATTTATGGTCTGTTTCTTTTCCTTATCGCATCCCTCTTGCTCTTGGATACGGCTCGCTGGCTGCGCGCGACACCGGTTCGCGCGCTCATCGACAATCTTACCCTGGCGAAATCTGCGGCTGGCTTAGGCCTGCTCATCGGTCTGCTTGCGGTCGGATTAGCCATGGCCAGCTACCAGGTCGCCCTGATCGTCCTGCCGCTAGTCGCTTGGATTGTTCTCCTATTCTTTCGCTCGCGCCAGTCGCTTGCCATGCGCTTTATACTGGTGCTTGTCGGCCTGGCGCTATCGCTGACGCTCGGCGTTGAAATCATCGTCATTGGCGGCGATATCGGCCGGCAGAATACCGTCTTCAAGTTTTACATGCAGGTATGGCTGCTCCTTAGCGTTGCCTGCGGCGTCGCCTTCGCCTGTCTGCTGCGCGCCTCCGACGAAATCGTCAAGCCCTTGCGCATTGCCTGGTACGTGACCTGCGCCATACTGGTATTTGTCGCGGGCTTGTTTCCGATCGTGGGGACGCGAGGGCGATCGTTCGATCGCATGGCGCCAAAGCTGCCGCTGACGCTGAACGGGCTGGATTACATGACCCAATCGCGCCATTATGAGAGCGCGCCAAGCACGGGGCAAAACGCCTGGATAGATCTGGCAGTGGATCATCAACTCATTCGCTGGCTGCAAGAGCGCGCTAGCGGATCGCCGGTGATCATTGAAGGGCGGCGGCGGCCCAGCGAGTATCAGTGGAACGGCCGCATTTCTATCGCAACAGGCCTGCCATCGGTGCTCGGCTGGAACTTCCATCAGCGGCAGCAGCGAACTTTCCATCCGATGCCCCGTTGGGTCGACCAGCGCGAGCAGAATGTCCTGCAATTCTACAATACCGAGGACATTGATATCGCCGTCGAGATCATCAATCATTACGATATCAAGTACATCATCAGAAGCGGCTTGGAAGAAGTGCATTCGTCCGCCGCCGGATTAGCGAAATTCGACCGCATGGTTGAATCGGGCTTGCTCGATGTCGCGTTTGTCATTGAGGGAGGGACGATATACGAGGTAAATGACGACGCGATCTTCGGCAATCTGGTGGAGCGGTTCCGATGATTCTGCTGCTCGACTGGCTGTCGCGCGAGGGGCATATAATTTTTGCCTGGTGGCTGTGGATGACGCTGGCGGGCGCCGCCGTATTCCCGCTATGCCTGCGACTGCTCGGCGGCCTGCCAGACCGGGGATACACGCTGGCGCGCGCGCTGGGTTTGATGCTTACGACCTTCATTTTCTGGCTGCTCGCCAGTTTCGGCTTGCTCGATAATTCGGCGGGCAGCATCGCGCTATCGTGGCTCATTCTGCTTGTCTTCTCCTTAGCGCTTTTTGAACGCTTTGGCGAACGAGACTCATTCGCAAACTGGTGGCGCGAGAACCGCGGGCTCATCGTATCGTCCGAATTGCTCTTCATTGTTTTGTTCTTCGGCTGGGCGCTATTTCGCGCGCACCAGAACGATATCACCGCCACCGAAAAGCCGATGGAGCTCGCCTTCTTCAGCGCGGCGCAACGCAGCAGCGCCTTCCCGCCAAACGATCCCTGGATGTCGGGTTACGCCATCAGCTATTACTATATGGGTTATGTCATGTGGGCGGCGCTTTCCACCTTAAGTGGCGTGGCAAGCACCATCGGATTCAATTTGACCGTCGCCTCGCTGTTCGCGCTTGCCGGGTTGAGCGCATTCGGCCTGGCTTATAATCTGGTTCGCTCGGTCACTCGCGAAGCTGCAGAACGCATTGGCGCTTTAACCGGTCAGACGGCGGCAATCGCGACCGGCATCGTGGCGCTGGCGCTGCTGCTCCTAGTCGGCAATTTCCAGATGGTCTTCATCGAAGCGCCCTACCAAGCCCGGGCGGCGCCTCAATCCTACCTCGAGTACTGGGGCACGCAGGCGCGTTCCAACTTCAGCGACGGCGATTATGTTCAAGACAGTGAAGCCAAATTCAGCTTGCACTCGTCCACTTGGGATTACTGGTGGTGGTTCCGCGCCAGCCGAGTCGTTACTGACTACGACCTAGATGGCGATCCCATTGGCACGCAGCCAATTGCGGAATTCCCCGCCTTTAGTTTCATCCTCGGCGACAATCACCCGCATGTGCTCGCGCTTCCCTTCGTCTTGATGGCAATCGGCATGATGCTGAATTTGACGCTTTTGCGGCGCGCGCCCGCCATTAGCGAAATCTTGCTCTATGGCTTGGCAATTGGCGGCTTGACCTTTCTCAACGCCTGGGACGGGCCGATTTATCTAGTCGGGTTGGTCGGCGCCGAAGCGCTGCGCCGGCTGCTGACGAGTGACAGCGGCGCGCTAACGAAGCCGGATTGGCTTGGTCTGGCGCGTTTTGGCGCGACAGTTGCGCTGGTCGCGTTTGTCGCTTACCTGCCCTACTTCGTCGGATTCCGATCGCAAGCCGGTGGCATATTGCCGAATCTGCTGCATCCGACTTTGTTTCGTCGCTTCTTCCTCATGTTCGGACCCTTGATTGTCCTTGTAGGCGCATATCTTTTGGTTGAGGCCTGGCGCGGTCATAAAGCGCATCGTCTGAACTGGCGCCTCGCTCTCAAGGCCAGCGGAATTATCTTGATTTCCCTGGCGGCTTTGACGATTGCGCTAGGTATCATGATTGGGCATTTCACCCGCGCTACGGCAGAATCCAGCGCGCTGATTGGACAACTACTTCAGCGCAGGATTGAATTCGGCTTGACCTCAGTCATCCTCCTCCTGGGCATTGTGATCGTGCTGGCGCGCGTTTTTCCCGCCCGCCGTCAAGCCATCGCCGAGGCCAACGTGGCGATCAGCTGGATCAAGTATCCGAGCGCAACTGGCTTTGTCTTGCTCTTGATCGGCATGGGGCTGGCGCTGACCTTATTCCCCGAATTTCTCTATCTGAAAGACAACTTCGGCGTCCGCATCAATACCGTATTCAAATTCTATTATCAGGCCTGGGCATTATGGAGCCTCGCAGGCGCCTACGCCGCATACAGCATCATGGCGGATGAAAGCAGGCCTCGGCCGCATCGTCTAGTCCGCTTGGGATTCGCATTCGCCCTGGCGCTAAGCCTTGGGGCGGGATTGATCTACAGCATTGAGGGCGTCTACCACCGCGCGCGCATTGAAACCGGACGCCAGCGCCACCTGGATACGCGACATTACACGCCGCCGGAGGGATGGGATAATGCGATTCGACGCGTCGCCGAAGGCGAATCGGTCGAGCCGGGCGCGGTATTGTTCTCCAACGGCAAATTGATCCATGCCGCCGAACAAGACTTGCTTCGCGCGAATCACGAGGGAATCATCATCTATGACCGCAAAGCCTTGACCATCGCGGAACCGCTAAGCCTTGACGGCGCAAAGGGATTGCTGGACCGCGATGATCAGGCTGTCATCAACTGTCTTAGCGACTTGGTCGGGCGAGCGGATGTCGTGGTCGCCGAGGCTGTTGGCGATCCGTACCGCATCGAGTACGGGCGCGTTGGCACGCTGGCGGGGATTCCAATCGTGCTCGGCTGGGAGAATCACGAACGGCAGTGGCGCGGCGATTCATACGCCGCGATCGCCGGCACGCGCGCCCAGGATATCAAGCGCTTGTTCACCGCCTCCGATATGATTGACATCGACGATATAATCAAGCGCTATGACATCAGTTATATTTTGTTTGGCGCGTCGGAACGGCAGCGATATGGCGAATTTGGCGAAGAGAAGTTCCTCAATCAGCTGCCCGTCGTCTGCCAATCCGGGCGCTCGCGAATCTATTATTCCGGCAATCGCTGAGCGGGGCCCGTCTTAATTGATTGCCGATGCTTTTGAAGAGCCAGGGAAATCAGTGATAGCGGACGATAATCCAAAGCCAATTGACCAGGAATCAGCGCCTGCGCTTGACGCTGCCGAGCGCATCGATACCAAGCCAAGCGTATCGATTGAAGCCTTGGCATATTTGGGCTTGGCGCTTGTCACTATGATCCTCCGCCTCAGCGACCTGGATACCGTGCCTATTTCCGAATTCGAAGCGAAAGGCGCCTTGCACGCTTGGCACACGATCGAAGACGATGCGCCCGGCGCCTTCACGCCGTCGAGCAGCCCATTGACCTATCTTGCGCAATTGACATCCTTTTCGCTGCTTGGTGCGAGCGAGTTCACGGCTCGAATCGGCGCGGCAATCGCTGGCATGGCGCTGGCGTTTACGCCGCTGCTGTTCCGCGAGAATTTAGGCAAGACCAGAACCTTCGTTTGGGCGGCGCTGCTATCGCTGCTGACCATCCCGATCGTGGCATCGCGGATTGCCGACGGCGTCTCCTTCATGATGCTCTTCGCCATTCTGGCGATCTGGCTAGTCCGGCGCTATTGGTATTCCAGGCGGCAAAGCGATGCCTTTTTGGCAATTGCGAGCATCACTTTCATGCTGCTGCTGTCCAGCCCAAGGGGCATTCCGATGCTGGCGGTCATGCTGGCGGCCGGCTGGCTGGCTGTCTGGCGGACGGCGCTCAGCGCCCCGCAGCGTCTGGGCTTGCCGGGCGATGACATCTTGCAGCTTGCCCTAAGACGGCTGCGAGAATTCCCGGTCGCCCAAGCGGCATTCATTCCCATTCTCATCGTTTTCTTGACGGCGACCATGTTCATGTTGAATCCGGCCGGCTTGAGCACTGTGAGCGAGCTGGTCAACCAAGCTGTCAGCGGCTTGACTCAAAGCGATAGCCCGGATGGGACAGGCCTCGGCTTCATCACGCTCGTCGCTTACGAGCCCTTGCTCATCATTTATGCGCTCGGCGGCGCCTGGCTTCTATGGAAAAAAGGCGATATTACCTACATCGATCGTTTTGCCGCCGCCTGGGCCGCCATCGGCGCGCTCGGATTGCTGCTCTATCCCGGCGCCATGGCAACGGACGCGATGTGGGTTGTGGCGCCGCTGTCGCTTTTGGCGAGTTATGGCATAACGCAACTAATGGTCGATCGGCGCGTCGTCATTCTCTGGGCGGCAGCCGAAGACGATGCCGACGACAGCGCGCTGTATTCGCCGCGATATCGCTGGGTCAAATGGACGATCTCGGCTGGCGTGTTGATGTTCCTGCTAATCCTTGCCGTGCAGTTTATGCAGGTAGCGCGGCTGCTGCTGGCGCTGCCCGCTGGAACCACCTTCGCCGAGCTGTTTCCCTTGCTGTTTGAGCCGGCGCAGATAAGGCTGCTGCAAGGCGCGGGCTTGCTCGTTCTGACGGCGATCATATCGCTGATCGTCTTTCTGCTGACAGCCAATTTCTGGGGCTTGGGCACCTGCCTGCAAGGCATAGGACTTGGCTTTTTTTGGCTGATGCTGCTCTCCGGGATAGGCGGCGCCTGGAATGGCAACATAGCCAAAGCGGCGGATCCGCGTCATTTGTGGCGGCAGCGCGCCGTATCCGAAGACGCCTATCTATTGCGTGATACGCTCTTTGAATTGGCGGACCGCGCGACATCCGGTTTCCCCGAATTGGAGATTTTCATTGTGCGCGATGAAGACGGGATCATTCGCAACGACGGACTAATCGCCTGGTTCGCGCGCGACTTTCCCAAGGCGCGCTTCGTCAACAGTCCGGCAGAGGCAGCCGGGGAAGGAATCGTTTTGACGGCGCAGCCGGATCAAGAGCCTGAAACGCTAGGCGGCGATTATGTCGGCCAGCGATTCCTGCTGCAGCGATCCTGGTCATTCACCGAATTAGGCTTGTGGGATCTGCCCGCCTGGTGGTCGCAAGGTCGCCTTCGCGATGGCATACTGAAAGACGACGTCGTCATGCTATGGTTGCGCCAAGATGTATATGATGGAATTCGAACCTCCTAAAATTGAGGATGTTGGCGGTACTATGTGTACATGAGGGAGTGTCCAAGGAGCGCCGGCAGCAGGATTGCAAACATGACAGAGAATCGAAGACAAAGCCACACTGAGATTGACGCGATAATTGAACGCGCGCTCGCTGGCGATCAGATCGGATACGCCGATCTCTATGATCGCTATGCTGCCAGCCTGTACCGGCTGTGCTATAGCCTGTTGATGAATGAACAAGATGCGGAAGATATTCTGCAAGAATCATTTCTTTACGCCTTCAAGAATCTACATCGCTTTGACTCGCGCAAGGCTTCCCTGAAGACCTGGCTCTACACGATCGCTGTGAGCCGCTGCCGCAACACCTACCGCCGCAAACGCTTCCTCACGGTCGATATCAGTCAGTGGCTGGGCTTGGAATTGCGAGCGCCGTCCTCGGAAGCGCCGGAAGCGGCTGTAATACGCCGAGACGCCAACGAATCCATCACACGGGCGCTGCAAGATTTGTCGCCGCGTCTGCGCGAGGCGATCGTGCTGCGTTATGGCCAAGGCATGACTTATCGCGAAATCTCCGAGGTGATGGGCTGCCCGCAAAAGACAGCTGAAAGCCGCGTCCGCCTGGGGCACCAGCGATTGAAACAATCTTTGCAGCCGGTGGGCATGGGGCTGCTGGAAGAGCTTCTGAGCGTTCACTAGACAATCGCTGGAGACGTTAAAGGCACGATGGTCCGGTTCAAGTATCGCTACTGCAAGGTATTCATGGCGCGCTTCGTCAGCGGCGATCTCTCGCCGGCGGCAAGGCGGCGCGTCGGGCGATACATAGACGAATGTGAAGATTGCCGGCGGGAATACAGGCGGCATAGGGAATTCGCCCGAAGGCTGGAGCGCAACTTGCCAGCGCTGGGCGCGCCCAACGCGAAGCGCCTGGACGAGCTCTGGTCATCGCTGCAATCTGAGCTTCAGACGCCGGCGGCGCAGACGATGAGGATATCCGATTTCGCGTCGCCGCAGAGCATGCAAGTCGGTTACGGATTGGTCATGCTGGCGATATCGATTGCGCTGCTGCTGCCTATGGTAATTGGATTTCAAGCCTCGCTTTCGCCGGTGGATTTGCCCCGAGCGCCACTTGGATTCAGCAGCGAATCGACGCGGCACGCGCATCAGGCGAACAAGCCCTCGATTATTGCGACAGCGCAGCCGGGCGCTCGAGGCGGCCTTCCAATGTTGCACAACACGCCGGCGCCGCATCGCTGAGCGCTCTGCCTGAATCAACCTGATATGGTCGAAGACAAGGCATGATAACCTCTCCCAATCAGCAGGAAGACAATGCCTTGGGTCGCTTTCTATCCCTGCGTCTGCCCCTGAACCGGGAGCTGGCTGTCTACATCGCTATTTTCTTGTTAGCGGTCTTCACGCGATTCCATATGCTGGACGACCGCGTCATGAGCCACGACGAGAGCCTCCACACCCGCTTCTCTTACAATCTGTACAAGGACGGCAACTTTCAGCATACACCCTTGATGCACGGTCCGGTGCTGTTTCACGCGACGGCGCTTTCGTTTTATCTCTTCGGCGACAGCGACTTTTCGGGCCGCATATACACTGCGCTGTTGGGTGTCATCATGGTGATATTTCCCACCCTGCTGCGCAAGTGGCTGGGCCGCTGGGGCGCCATGTTTGCCGCGTTCTTGCTGCTGATTTCGCCGCTCTTGCTCTATTACAATCGCTATATCCGTCATGATACGCCGTCCATTCTCTTCGGCATGATCATGGCGTACTGCATATTGATGTACCTTGACGGGTCGCCGCGTTTTCGCCGGCGCGCCTTCTGGCTCTATCTCTTCGCCGCCGCCATGATTCTCAATCTGGGCTCGAAAGAAACAGCTTTCATCTATATCGCGATCTTTGGCAGCTTCCTGCTCATCTTCTTTTTAGTTCGCCTGGCTCAGCAGCGTTATCGTGTGCGCGGAAAGCCGATATTCAATTCGGTCGTGCTCGGTATCCTGCTCGGTGGTGTAATGACATTGGGCATGTACACCGTCGTCGACGTGATACCAGTCGAGATTGTGCCGGGGCGCGGCGCCAATTGGGCTGATCTCACCGATCTTGAACGTAGCAGCTGGATCAATTGGATGGCGCTATCGGCGCTTGGCGCTGTATTCGTATTGGTATCGACAGCGCTTTATGCCTTTCGCGATCGTCCCCGGCGCATTCCCCGCCGCGAAGTCTCCGTCATTCTGTTGATCGCCGCAATCACTGCTGGCAGCCTGCTATTCATTGAAGAACTTTCCCACGTTGCGGCGCCGGCGGAAGCCGTGGAACCGTCCGACCCATTCGCGGACAGCAGCGAGAATGTCGCGGGAAGCCAAGGCGCCTCGATTCGCTGGGCGCCCGGCTTGGCTCTTTGGCTATTTGCAATCGCAGCCGCCATTTACCTGATCCGCGATGCGCGGCGCGCGACCCGATCCGGCGATAAACTTTCGGCGGATAAGCCAGAGGGCGGCGGGCTTTGGGCTTTCCTCTATCAATTCCCCGAAGTCGATTTCATTGTCTTAATCGTCACACTGATATTGCCCTGGACGACTGCGCTCTTCGTCCGCATGATGGGCGGCTCCAGCGCAGCCTACGCTGGCTTGGCTGAGTCCTTGCCGGATGGCTTGTACCAGTTGCTGGCGAGCCTGCCAAACCTGGGGTCGGTTGGGGAAGTTGGGCAGTTTCTGGTTGGCGCCTTCGCATTTGCGCCACTCATTTTAATCTCGATAGCCCTCGGTTTGGCTTGGAACTGGAAACGCTGGCTGGTCTGTGCCGCCATTTTTCACATCATTTTCGCCTTTTTCTTCACCAGCGTTTTCACCAATATCGCCGGCTTGGGCACGGGCATGATCTACAGCCTGGGCTATTGGCTTGAGCAGCAAGGCGTCCGGCGCGGCAGTCAACCGCAGTATTATTACCTGCTCATTATTTTGCCGACCTATGAATTCCTGCCCATCATCGGCAGCGTCAGCGCCATGTTCGCCGGCGTAACCTGCTTCTGGAAATCGCGCCGCGATCGAATCGTTAAAGGCGAGATTCTCCGCCGCGAGCAAGCCGATGCCGCTACGGAAACTGCGCGCGAACTGGCGAGCGAAAACGCGAACGCGGATGCGGCGCAAGCAAATGAAACGAACACGCGAGACCAGCAGACTGACATCGACGATGCGGACGAGCTGCTGAGCCAGCCTTCGGGCGAGGCGACAGACGCGGAAGCTGACCTTGCCGACGAAGACAAGCTCGGACGCCTGCCCTTCCTGCTGCTGCTCGCTTGGTGGGCGGTGCTCAACCTTGTTGGTTATTCGCTCGCCGGGGAGAAGATGCCCTGGCTCGGCACCCATTTGACCACACCGATGATCCTGATAACAGCTTGGTATTTTGGCGGTGTGCTTTCGCGTGTCGACACGACACAGTTCCGCGCGCGCGGCTGGCTGGCGCTGCTGCTCATGCCCGCATTTGTCATCAGCCTGGCGCAAGTCTTGGGCGCCTTCATCGCCGGCAACCCGCCTTTCGCCGGGCTGGAACAGGTTCAGCTGGGGCGCACCTATGCCTGGCTGGCCTCCCTCTTCCTCACGGTCGGTTTGGGCTATCTGCTTTTGCGTCTGGCGCGCTTGACCAGTTGGATGCATATCCGGCGGCTCGGCGCCGCGGCCGTCTTTGGCATACTGAGCCTGCTGACCTTACGGGCGGCTTGGATGGCGTCCTTCATCAACTATGACCTGCCGACCGAGCTGCTGGTCTATGCGCATGCCGCCCCCGCCGTCAAATGGGTGCTGGATGACATTGAAGAAATGAGCCTGCGGATGACCGACGGCAAAGAAATGCGATTCGCCTACGACGACGAAGTCTCCTGGCCCTATAGCTGGTATTTCCGCGATTACGGCGACGCTGTATTCGTTGGCGGAAACCCCACCTTGCAGAATACGCAAGACGCCGTATTTGTCGTGGTCGGCGCCGGGCATCGCGGCGATGTCGAGCCTTTGCTCGAAGATCATTACATGCGGCGCGATCATATGCGCATGTGGTGGCCGATGCAAGAATACTTCAACTTGACACCGCAGCGGATCATCAACGCGCTGGACTTTTCGCCGGCGAACGAAAACGCGGCGGCGCTGCGCCGAGGCATATTCGATATTTGGTGGTCGCGCGATTATGACCAATATGGCGAGGCGACCGGCAAAGACTTCTCTTTGACCAACTGGCCCGTTTCCGACCGTATGCACATATATGTCCGCAAGGACTTCGCTTCCAAGATCTGGGAATACGGCATCGGCGATGGAGAAGTGCCTAGCAATATCCCGACTGAAATCAACCAATGCGCCGCCAACTGGCAGCAGATTAACCCGATTCTTTCGTTTGACACATCGGTCCAATCTCTCAGGAATCCTTTGGGCATGTCGGCTGCCGCCGGCTACGTCGCCATCGCTGATGAAAACGCCAATCTCGTCCATGTATTCACCAGCGATGGCGAACATATTCGCAGCTTGGGCGCCGGCGGCGCGCTCGCATTCAATCGACCGAACAGCGCGCTTTTGCTGCCAGGCGGTGATTTGCTGGTGGTCGATACCTGGAATTACCGCATACTGCGAATCGGCGCGGATGAGGCTGAAAGGGTGGCTTGGGGCGCCGCCGGCGAATTCGGTTTTGACGCGCCAGCCGAGCCGTCCGATGGCTTCTGGGGACCGCGAGACGCTGCGGTTTACGATACAGATCGGGTCTTCATCGCCGACACTGGCAACAAGCGCATCCGCGTGTACGCGCTTGAGGGCGCCGACGCGCTCTATCAGTACGATATCGGCAGCGGCGGCAGCGGACCCGGCGAGCTCGACGAGCCGAGCGGACTGGCCATCCACAGCGACGGGCGTCTTTTCGTCGCCGACACCTGGAATCGCCGAATCGCCGTATTTGACGTCAGCGGCGCGCACATCACGAACTTCCGCGTCCGCGGCTGGTACAACACGACATTCAACCGGCCGTATCTGGCATTAGACGAAGCAAGCGACATGCTCTACGTCAGCGACCCGGACGGAAGGCGAATCCTGGTATATTCGACTGGCGGCGACTGTATCGGCTCTTTCGCCGAAGCGGGCGAAAACGGCGCGCTCGGGCAATTTACAGATATCGGCGGCATCGCTGTTGACGAAGCGGGCTTTGTTTACGTCAGCGATTCAAATGCGGGAGAAGTGTTCAAATTCGAGCCCTTCCCCAGGGGCCAATAGTGGCCAGCGCGGGCGCGCGGCCAGGTCATGCGCCAGCGGCCGCAAAAGGCACAAGACAGCCGCCCCGCCTCTCGCCTTGACGCCCGCGAGAATTACTGCTATATTCTGGTCATAAGCAAGTGTTCGCAGAAGTGGGAGCCCCCCACTTTTCGTTTTATATGGGGATTGCGCGGGCGCTGCGACTATACGAAGCTCGGCACTTTGGAGTGAGGCAGCATGTCGAACGAATTGGGAACCGCATTCAAGGAAATTGAGGACATTCGCGCCTTACCGGAAGACATCATTTTGGATGCGCTTCAGAGCGCCTTGGTCTCGGCTTATCGAAAGGATACTGGCGCCAGCGCCGCCCAAGAGATTGAAGCGAAAATCGACCTCAAAACGGGGCGGCAAATGGTCTTTGTCGAGAAAGAAGTCGTTGATGACGTATTGAATGACGCGACTGAAGTCACCTTGGAGCGGGCGCGCTTTTACGAACCCGAGGCGCAACTCCATGATGTTGTGATGATCCAGGTCGAGCATACGACCAGGAGCTTCGGGCGCATCGCCGCGCAGACGGCGAAACAAGTCATCCTGCAGAAAATCCGCGAAGCCGAGCGCAATGCGCTATACGACGAATTCATCAACCGTGAAGGCGATTTGATCACCGGCACGGTGCAAAGCACCAACGCCAGAAAAGTCACGCTCAGCTTGGGGCGCGCGGAGGCTGACCTGCCGCGGCAGCATCAGATACCCGGCGAACGATACCGGACGCATGAGAAGATCCGCGTATTTGTTGTCGAAGTGTCCAAGAGCAATCGCGGTCCGCAGATCCTGGTCAGCCGGGCGCATCGCAGCATGCTGCGCCGATTGCTGGAATATGAAGTCCCCGAGATATACAACGGGCAAGTTGAAATCAAGAATATCGCGCGCGAGGCTGGCCACCGTTCCAAAGTCGCGGTTGCGGCTCTGCAAGACGGGATTGACCCGGTCGGCGCCTGCGTCGGCATGCGCGGTATTCGCATTCAGAATATCGTCAAGGAGCTGCACAACGAAAAGATCGATGTCATCGAGTGGAACAATGACGCGGTCGCCTTTATTTCCAAAGCTTTGAGCCCGGCGCGCGTCACCGGCGTCTACCTCGATGATGACCCGGTTGATGGCAGGACGGCGGTCGTGCTCGTGCCCGATGATCAGCTGTCGCTGGCTATTGGGCGAGAGGGGCAGAATGCGCGTTTGGCCGCCAAGCTTACCGGCTGGCGAATCGACATCAAGAGCGTGGCTGAAACTGTGCAGAGCGCGCTTGATAATCTTGAGACTGCGCCGCTTGATACTTTGACCGAGCGCCATGCCGATCTGATTGCCGAGTCCCTGCGCATTATGGAGAAGAAGCGTCTGGAACTCGCGGTCATGCCAGAGGAGTACAAATCGCTCGGGCGCCTGGCTGGCATCGTCGAGCAGCAGCTGCAAGAACAGCGTGATGAGGCGCATCAGACTTATCTTCAGAAGCGGAAGGCGGCGCTCGAAGAGCTTGCGCCCCAGCTATTCGAATTGCCGCTGGATGTTTTGGCGGTTTCGCAAGAGGCGCTCGATATCCTGGAGCCCTTCGAGAATATCGGCGAAGTCATGCTGCTATGCGCCATCGACGAGACCTTGATCAGCCGCAGATTTGCGGACTTGGAAGGCGAGCCGATGACGGAGCTGCGGGCAGCGCTGGATTTCATAAACGCCGCCGATCTCGATCAACTGCTGGCGGAAGCGATCTCGATTGAAGAAGTCGAAGAAGAAGAAGCCGCCGAAGATGAGGCGCTCGCGACGCCGGCCGAAGACAGCGCCGTGGCTGAGCCGGCCGAAGATGCGGCGGCAGAGGGCGACGCCAGCCAGCCAGAAGTTATGTTGGACGCGTTTGGCCAGCCCATCCGTGAGGACGCTAAAGAAACTGAGGCGGCAAGCGGCGCAGCTCCAGTCGAAGGCGAAGAGATCCCCGCGCCAGTAGCGATTCCCGCCGTTGAAATTGAAAGAGAGCGCGATCAACGCGCCGACCAAGTTCATTTAGCCGAAGAAGAAGGCGAGCGCGAGTTTGAGCTTGAGCGTCAAAAAGGCAAGCAGCAGCGACGGCAAGACCGCCAGCGGCGGCGCCAGCTGGTCCTGGATGAGGATAGCGGCGAGGTCATCGCAAAGCGGCGACGCAAGGGCAGCCGCGGCAGCTGGGATGAAGAGACCTGGGAAGACTACGATTATTAGCTTAAACCGAGGCGCGCCGGATGGCTGGCAAACATCAACCGCGGCGCAGTTGCGTTGTGTGTCGCGCAAAGCAAGACAAACGCGCCTTAACACGCTTGGTGTTCGCCGGGGGGAAACTTCAGATTGATGAATCGGGCAAAATGAATGGGCGCGGCGCCTATTTGTGCGCGGACGAAAACTGCTGGCGGCTGGCTGCCGCGCGGCCAATCGTTAGCGCCGCGCTTCGGCGAGAATTGAGCAAAGACGACCGTGAATACCTGCGGCAGATGACGCCATCATGATTCAACACAGCTAGCGGAGGCGGGAAGGCCTGTCCTGCCTCACACGGTTGTCACAAATAAAGGAGGCAGGAATGGCAGAAGCGTCAAAAAATATCCTCGTACCCGATTATCTTACAGTTCGCGAATTGGCCGAACTGATAGACAGCAGCCCCATCGATGTCATGAAGACCTTGATTACGAATGGCATCATGGCGTCGATCAACCAGCAGATCGACTTTGACACCGCGGCGATTGTCATTGAAGAGCTGGGCTTCACCGCCCACTCCGCCAGTGCCGTTGCCGCCGCCCGTGAAGAGGAAGAGCGCGCCGAGCAGCGTGAAGAAAAATGGAGCGCGATGTTTGTGGGCGAATCGCCCGATGACTTAACGCGCCGGCCGCCCATTATTACCATTCTCGGACATGTTGATCATGGCAAGACAACGCTTCTCGATACGATTCGCAAGACCGCCGTCGCCGAGGGCGAAGCCGGCGGGATTACGCAGCATATTGGCGCGTATCAAGCACGGCATGGCGGGCAGATCCTGACATTCCTTGATACGCCGGGTCATGAAGCCTTCACCGCCATGCGCGCGCGCGGCGCCCACGGCGCGGATATCGCCATACTCGTGGTCGCCGCTGACGACGGCGTCATGCCGACCACGCGCGAAGCCCTTGACCATGCGCGCGCCGCCAATGTGCCGCTGGTCGTTGCCATCACCAAAGTGGACCGAAACAATGCCAACCCCGATTTGGTCAAGCAGCAATTGGCTGATCTTGATCTGGTGCCCGATGATTGGGATGGTGCCACGATTATGGTGCCCGTCAATTCGCTTTCGGGCGACGGCGTCGAAGACTTGCTTGAGGCGCTGGTGCTAGTCGCCGATGAGAACGCGATCGTCGCTAACCCAGAGGGAACGCTGCGCGGCTCGGTCATTGAAGCGGAGATCGACAGAAGCCGCGGCACGATGGCGACGCTGCTGGTGATGAACGGCACGATGAAACGCGGAGAAAGCATCGTCGCCGGCACATCTTACGGCAGAATAAAAGCGATGTTTGATTCGGCCGGCAATCTGCTTGAACGCGCTACCCCGTCGATGCCGGTCGCTGTGCTCGGCCTCGACTCGCCGCCAGCGCCGGGCGTCATGTTTGAAGTCACCGCGAACGACAAGACGGCGCGCGGCATCGCGGAAGCGCGCCGGGACAGCGAACGAGCGCGCGAAGCCGGCGGACAATCGCTGCCCGCCATGACGCTGGAAGACTTTCTGGAGCAATTTAAGACCGGCGACGCCAAAGAACTCTCGATCATCCTCAAAGCTGATGTTCAAGGTTCGCTGCAGCCAATCACCGACGAACTTGTCAACATCTCGGAGCGCAATGAAGAGGGCATCGCCGTGCGCGTCTTGCGCCAAGAAGTTGGGCGCATCACCGAATCGGATGTCATGCTGGCAAGCGCGTCCAAAGCCATCATCTTCGGTTTTAATGTCGATGTCGACAATGCCGCCCAGGCATCCGCGGATTCGCAGGGCGTCGAGATCAGGCGCTACAATATCATCTACAAGCTATTTGAAGACATTGAGCTCGCCTTGCACGGTATGTTGGAGCCGAAGTTTGCCAATCGTGTCATCGGCGAGTCAGAGGTGCTCCAGACTTTTAGGATACCGCGCAGCGGCGTCATCGCCGGCAGCATCATTCGCAAGGGCGAGGCGCGGCGCAACGCCCGCGCGCATGTGAAACGGGGGGACGCGATTATTCATAGTAATGTCGGCGTCTCTTCGCTCCGGCGCTTCCAGGATGACGTGCGGGAGGTGCGCGCCGGTTTCGAATGCGGGATCGGTCTGGATGGCGTCAACGATTTTGAAGCGGGCGATATCATCGAATTCTTTGTTCGCGAGCGCGTTAGTTAGGCCCGCCCAATGTCGCTAAAGCGGGAACGAATGAGCGAACGGATTCACCAGATTCTCAGCCAGTTGCTGCTGCGCGAGATAGCCGATCCGCGCCTGCAAGACATTACCATTACCGAAGTCTCGCTCGATCCTGAACTGATGTTCGCGAAAGTCTACGTCAGCGCTATGGGCGACGAAAAGCGCGAACGCGAAGTGATGCAAGGCTTGCGGCGGGCGCGCGGGTATCTGCGCCGTGAAGTCGGCAAGCGGGTCCGCCTGCGCAATACGCCGGAGCTTCATTTTCATTGGGACAGCACGCTAGTGCAGGCTGATCGCATCAATGCCATCATCGCCAGCCTGGATATTCCCGCCGAAAGCGCCAACGATGACAGCA
The DNA here is from genome assembly GCA_028875185.1 of Chloroflexota bacterium. Taxonomy (GTDB): domain Bacteria; phylum Chloroflexota; class Anaerolineae; order Aggregatilineales; family Phototrophicaceae; genus UBA6055. Next base: position 67,816 of record JAPPFH010000110.1, read on the forward strand.
ATGCCGACGACCGAACACGCTGAGCCACAATGGCAGGCGGCGGCTCAAGCAATCGACGGCGCCCGGTCGATTCTCCTCGTCTCTCACATCGCGCCTGACGGCGATGCAATAGGCTCATTATTGGGCTTGTCCCTGCCGCTAAAGAAGGCGGGCAAGTTTGTCACGGCCGCGATTGACGGCGGCGTCCCGCAGGAGTTGCGCTTCATCCCGCATAGTGAAACGGTGCTGCCGGTCGTCGACGCTGGCGAATTCGACCTGATGATTACGCTGGATTCCAGCGACCTGGAACGTATTGGCCGCGCCGGCGCTTATGGCATGGCGCATAGCAAGCAGGTCATCAATCTCGATCATCACCCAACCAATACGCGATACGGCGATATTCATCTGATCGTGCCTGAAGCCCTTGCCGCAGTGGAAGTCGTTTATGATTTTCTCAATTTTCTTGGGGCGGACATCTCGCAGGCGACGGCTTTCGCGCTGCTGACTGGGCTGGTCACCGATACGCAGGGCTTTCGCATCAGCGCCACCAACAGCCGGACGCTAAAGATCGCGCAAGACTTGATGGGCAAAGGCGCGCCGCTTTCGCAGATCATGGCGCGGACGCTGAATCGGCGGACATACGAAGAAGTTGAACTCTGGAAACAGGCGCTGCCGTCGGTTCGGCTGCAAGATGGCTTAATCTATGCCGCAGTCAGTCAAAGCGACATGCGCAAAGCGGGCTTGGACAAAGCCGGCGACGGCGGTCTGGTGAGTTATCTTGTGACGGTTGATAAAGCCAGTGTTTCAATCGTGTTCAAGGAATTGCCGAAGAATGAGGTCGAGGTCGGTTTCCGCGCCAAACCGGGCTATGATGTCGCCAGCCTGGCCTTCCAACTTGGCGGCGGCGGACACACGCTGGCTTCCGGCTGTACCATGACAGGCACGCTGCGGCAAGTACAAGACATCGTGCTGCCCTTGGCGCGTCAAACCATCGCGGACGGGTCTGCCTCGCGTGAGTGAATTCCGCGCCGACGGCTTTCTCAACCTCAACAAACCGCTCCACTTGACGAGTCATGATGTTGTCGCGCAGGTGCGCCGTCATTACCGGGCGCTGACCGGGAGCAAGAAAGTGGGCCACGCCGGCACATTAGACCCCTTAGCTGAAGGCGTTCTAGTTATCTGCCTGGGCGCGGCCACGCGACTAAGCGAATACATCATGCGAGGGACTAAGACCTATCAGGCGCGGATTACCGTTGGAATCAGCACGACGAGCTACGATGCGGCTGGCGAGATCCTCGAGCGCAAATGCGCCGCGCATATCCGGCGAGCCGATATCGAACGAGCTTTGCCGCGCTTCATTGGAGAAATTGAACAGGCGCCGCCGATGTACAGCGCGGTCAAAGTAGGCGGGGTGAAGCTCTACGAATTGGCGCGTCAAGGGCGGACCATCGAGCGCGAACCGCGCGCCATAACGGTGCGCTCGATCGCGGTTCAGTCATGGCGCAATCCAGTTGCTGAGCTTGAAATTGAATGCGGCGCCGGGACCTATATCCGCAGCTTGGCGCAGGATCTCGGCGAGGCGCTGGGCGTCGGCGCGCACCTCTCCGGCTTGACGCGCACCGCCAGCGGCGCCTTCAAGCTCCGCGACAGCCTTTCGCTGGAAGAGATTACCGGCAGCGGCGCGTGGCTGGGGCGCGTCACGGCGCCCTACGACGCGCTGTCGGCTTATCCCCGCGTCAAGCTAAAGTCCGCTGATATTGACGCGCTGCGGCATGGACGTTTCATTGAGCGACAGCCCGACATTGTCGATCAGACCGTGTTCGCCTTTGATCATGCCCGCCGGCTCGTCGCCATTCTCGAGCCACGCGCCGCGCTATGGAAGCCGCGGAAGGTATTCGTAAGCCGTTCGATATAGCATAGCGGCGAAGCAAAGCGATGTGAGCGAGATGTCACACCTGCGCAATCTGAAAGCGGCAAATCTCGATACCGATTCTCTGGTGACCATCGGCGTCTTTGATGGCGTGCATCTCGGGCACCAGCAGCTCATCCAGCGGCTGGTCGACAGCGCGCGCGTCTCCGGAAGAAAGGCTGTCGTCCTCACCTTTTACCCGCATCCCGATAAAGTTCTGGAAACGGTCAAGACACGCTACTACCTGATGACCCCGGAAAAGAGAGCCGAGCAGTTGCTGAAGCTCGGCGTCGATCTAGTCGTTACCCATCCATTTGACAATGAGACGCGCCATCTGCCGGCGGCGAGCTTTATCGATCTGCTCATCGAGCGTCTGCGGATTAAGGAGCTCTGGGTGGGCGCTGATTTCGCGCTTGGTTTTCAGCGCAAGGGCGATGTGCGCTATCTGCGCGCGCAAGGCGAAATCCGCGGCTTCAAAGTTACCGCAGTTGAGTTGATAAGCGCCCAGTCCAGCGACGAATACATCCGCAGCTCGGTCATTCGCGATCACGTCCAAAATGGCAATATGCGGGCGGCGAGCGCGATGTTAGGGCGCGCATACACCATGGAGGGACCAGTGGTCGCTGGCGAGCGGCGCGGGCGATCGATCGGCGCGCCCACCGCGAATCTAAGCGTTTGGTCTGAGCAGATTATCCCGGCGAATGGCGTTTACGCCACCTGGGCGCGCATCGGCGGCGAATCCTTTCCGGCGGCCACCAATGTCGGCTTGCGCCCCACATTCGCCGGCGACGCTGTGACGATTGAGGCGCACCTGCTGGATTTCGACCGCGACATTTACGGCGAATCCATGGAGCTGGCTTTCGAGCGACGGCTGCGCCCGGAACAAAAGTTCAGCAGCCTAGACGATCTGGTGGCGCAGATCCAGACCGATATTGCTGAGACGAGACGCAGCCTGCAGCGCGATCAGAGCGTTTAGACGCGCTGGCGCCGGGGCAATCGGTAGCCGAGTCGCCGCATGAACTCGGCGTTGCCGCGCCAGTTTTTCTGGACCTTGACACGCGTTTCCAAATTCACGCGCGCGTCCAGCAGGGCTTCCAAAGCCGCGCGCGATTCGATGCCGATTCGCTTTATCATATCCCCGCGTTTGCCGATGATGATGCCCTTCTGCGAACCACGCTCGACAAAAATGGACGCCTCAATATGGACAACATGATGCTTTTCGCGAAAGCGCGTTATCTCGATCGCCACCGCATGCGGTATTTCGTCGCTGGTGAGCTCGATGATGCGTTCGCGAATGATTTCCGAAGCAATGAATCTTAGATTGGCTTCGCTCGCCTGGTCCGCCGGATAATAGCGAGGACCCTGAGGCAAAAGCGCAGTCAGGTTGGCCGCCAATTCAGCGACGCCACGCCCGTCCTTAGCGCTGATCGGCAGCGCGCTCTGATGCTCGCATAACGCCCAATGCTCAGTATAGTCCGCGTCTTTATGCGCCAGGTCTATCTTGTTCAGGGCGAGCGCTCTCGGCGTCTTTGGCGCGATATCCTCCAGCAGCGCCGCGATGCTGCGGTCGCCATTCGTCGGGGGCGCCGACGCGTCCAAAAGCCAAAGCGCGACATCGGCGTCCTTTAGGGCATCATGCGCGACCCCGACCATATAATCACCCAATACCGATTTCGGCTTGTGGATGCCTGGCGTGTCGATGAAGAGGATTTGCGCCGCGTCATCCGTGTAAATCCCCAATTGCCGCTGGCGCGTCGTCTGTGGTTTGGCGGTAACGATGGCGATTTTCTGCTGCAAAATCGAGTTGATCAGGGTGGATTTGCCAACGTTGGGCCGCCCCACCACCGCCACCAGTCCCGAACGGTGATCCTCGCCCCAATCATCGCTGAAGACCGAATCCAGATCACTCATGCCGCAGCCAGGCATTCAAGCTCTCGAAGCGCGGAAGATATTGCCGCAGCCGTTCCGGATAGGGCGCGGGGTCGGCGGCGACAAGCGCGGACAATTTCGCCAGCGGGCGATTATCTTCATTCCGCCGGTAGACGAATACATCAAAGGGGTAATCAAAGTCAAGCTGCTTAAGGGCAACCATGTCGTCGCCCCCATCGTTCAGGTACCCACAAACGTCCGCGCGCGGATAGAGATGCGCGTTCTTCATCAGGAAAGCCCAAGCCTCGTCGCCATTCAGCATTTCACCATAATCGGCGATAACCAGGTGCGGCACGATGGACAAATGCGGCTTGCCTAAGAAGGTGATGCCGTAACGAACCACCAATGATCCGCGAGCAATCGCCGCGCCCCCAGGCAATTCCGCCGGCGACAGCAGCGCCAGCCCATCGACTTCGGTCACCACGCCGGCAACACGCTCGGAAATGGGCAGATGCTGTATCTCGGTTTTTCGCTTCATGCGGGGCGTTAGTGATGCTCGGGTTCCGCAGGCGCGTTGATGTCATCAAAGCGTTCAAAGGGGCGCGCCCATCCCAGCCAGAATCCAATGGAGAGGATGAGCAAGAGCAAACCAAGGACGAGCGCCAAGCCGATCGAATGCGTCGTTTCGGCATCCAAGACGGCGCCGTAGATAACGCCGAGGCTGGCGCCGAGGATAAGCAGCGTCATGCCGGCTCCGCCGACCATCGCCAAACCATAATGCGTCAGCTTGCTAGGCTGGTCCTGTTGGCTGTTCGTTTCGTCTGTCACTCGAATACTGCCTTCGCCAATGATACACTTCTGCGTTGGCGTTATTTTGCCTTTGAACGGCGCTTCAGTCAAGTCAAAGGGGGTGCGATGAGCGCAATCAGAGTCCTGTTCATCCGGCACGGACAGACCGATTTCAATATCGAGCATCGGCTGCAAGGGGCGCTGCCTGTCCCGTTGAACGAACGCGGCCGCGCGCAATCGCGGGCGCTGGCGCATTATCTCAAGACAGTCCCGATCGACGCGATTTACGCCAGTCCACGTTCGCGCGCGCTGGAGACGGCTCAGATAATCGGGGCGGCTCTGGGGCAGGAGGCGCGCCAAGATGAGCGCCTCGCCGAGATCGCATTCGGCGATTTCGAGGGCCACACCTTTGCCGAAGTTGAGGCGCGCTACCCAACTGCCTACCGCAAATGGGAATCGGGATATCGCCCTTATCGCGTCCCTGGCGGCGAATCGCGGCTTGATGTGCAGCGGCGCATGCAGTCGGCTTGGGATGACATCACCGGCACAGCCAATTTGCGCGCCATTGGCATAGTCGGACACAGCTCCGCGATGATGATTCTGCTCGCTTCAATGTTCGCCAGATTGCCCGACAAAGCGATGAAGAACACATCGATCACGACTCTGGATCGATTCGAGGACACCTGGCAGATCAGCGCCTTTGCCGAGCTGCCGCATGAGCGGCGATGAGCGCGATCGTCTCTGAACAGAAGTCGGCTTTTCCGGTACAATCGCGCCTGCTTGTCGAGTTAGCATCAGGAGAGGAACAGAGGGCATGACGCAAAGCATTCGAGTCGCGGTTACCGGCGGCGCGGGCCAGATCGCCTACAGCCTGCTTTTTCGCATCGGCAATGGCGAAGTCTTCGGCGCCGATCAACCGGTGGCATTACAGATTCTTGAAATTCCGCCGGCGATGGACGCCCTGCGCGGCGTGGTGATGGAATTGGAAGACAGCGCCCAGCCGCTGCTTCAGGATGTCATCATTTCCGCTGATCCCAATGTCGCCTTCAAAGACGCCAATTGGGCGATCCTGGTGGGCGGGAAGCCGCGCGGTCCCGGCATGCAGCGCAGCGATTTGATCGCGGCTAATGGACCGATTTTCGTCGAACAAGGCCGCGCCTTGAATGCGCATGCCGCGAGCGATATTCGCGTGCTGACCGTCGCCAACCCCTGCAATTCCAATTGCCTGGTCGCCAAAGCCAACGCGCCCGATATTCCGGCCGAACGTTTCTTCGCCATGACGCGTCTTGATGAGAACCGAGCCAAAGCGCAGTTGGCGCAAAGAGCCGGCGCCCCGGTGAGCGCGGTCAGCAAGCTCGCAATCTGGGGCAACCACAGCACCACGCAATTCCCCAACTTTGAACACGCGCTGATCCATGGTCAATCCGCCGAGTCGGTTATCAAGGACCGCGGCTGGCTGGAGGGCGAGTTCATGTCGACAGTGCAAGATCGCGGCGCCGCCATCATCAAGGCGCGCGGTCTTAGCTCGGCCGCCAGCGCCGCCAACGCCGCTCTCGATACCATCCGCAGCCTAATCGATCCGACGCCGGAAGGCCTATGGTTCAGCGCCGCCATAGCCAGCGAGGGCAATCCTTATAACATCGCCGACGGATTGATTTACTCGTTCCCCCTGCGAACAGCCGGCGACGGCACGGTTTCCCTAGTCGAAGACCTTGAACTCAGCGACTATGCGCTGGCAAAGATGAGGGACTCGGAAGCCGAACTGCTCTCTGAGCGCGAGGCGATACAGCACCTGATATGAGCCAGCGCTGATGCGGCCGACCGAAGATCAGCTTGCCGCCCCCGAGCGCGAAATTCGTTTGCGAAAGGGACTGTCGCCGATGCCGGGGTAAAGGCGCGCCACACCCCAGAACGCGCGGACGCCAATCCACAGAACGATCATCAGCCAGACGCCGCTAAATGCGTCCGATCTGTCGCTCGCGATCAATTGCAAACCAAGCAAGCCGCAAGCCGTCGCCAGCATCATCGCGTTCCGCAGATAGCGATAATCGCTTGCGCCCCAAAGTATGCCGTCCGTGATGAAAGCCAAGGCATTCAGCGGCTGCGAAAGCGAAGCGATGACCCAGGCGGCGATGAAGACGGCGGCGGCATCGTCCGGCACGAAAGCCGCCTGAACAATCGACGTAGCCGCCAGCATGACAAAAAGCATGGCAATGCCGGTCGCCAGGCTCCAAAGCGTCGTCGACATCGCCACCCGTCTGGCGTATTGAAGGCGGCCCGAGCCGAAGAAATAGCCGACCAGACTTTGCGCCGTGGTCGCGAGCGCCTCGGTGACTAAAGCCGTGAAGAACCAAACCTGTCGAATCACCTGATGCGCAGCGCCCGCCTCGGCGCCCATCTGCGTCGCCACGCGCGTGGCAAATAACACAAAGATCGTCAGCGAAGCCGAGCGAATAAAGAGATCCCGCCCGACGCGCAGCAGCTTTACACCATCGCCCAAGCTTAGATTTCGACTCAGACCGATTCGCCGGCGCAATTCCAACAGCATCCAGATCGCGCCGAGCCATTGACCACAGGAGCTCGCCAGCGCGGCGCCAGCGACGCCCATTGCCGGAATCGCGCCCCAGCCGAAGATGAATACAGCGTCGAGCGCGATGTTGGCCAAGTTGATGCCCAGCGCGATCCAGAGAGGCGTCTTCATATCTTGTACGCCACGCAGCGCGCCGAAGCCAACGATAACCACGATAACCGCGGGCGCGCCCAGCAGCCGCAGCCGGATATACTCGGTCGCCAGATGATGTACGGCGCCCTCCGCCCCGAGTGCCGCTGATACCGCGGCCGCGCCCACATAGAGCAAGCTGCTGAGCAGCAGGCTAATGGCAATGCCGATCATAAGCGCCAGGCTAACGACGTTTCGAGCGCCGGCAATATCGCCGCGGCCGGTGGTCTGCGCCACTTCCGTTTGGGTTGCGATGGCGAGGAAGTTGAAGATCCAAAACACGGATGACAAAGCGCCCGTGCCCACGCCCAGAGCGGCCAAGGGCACGGCGCCCAGGCGCGCCACGAAACCAGTATCGACCAGCCCGGTCAAAGGCTCGGCGATGAGCGACAAGAGAATCGGCAGCGACAGGTAAATGATCGTCCTATTTGGCCGCTGCAGGAAGGGATGACGGTCAGATTCGCTGCTTGCTTTGATCATGGACCGCGCTCTGTGCTTTGGCGCGCGCTGATATGCGCATCGGCGAATAAGTCCTCGCGCAAGGCGCCCGGGCGAATCAGTCGCCCAGTCGCGCGCCAGCAAATTCGCGATAGCCGTTGACAAAATCAGCAATGTGCAGCGGTCGCTTGCCAGCCATTTGCAGCCGCGTGGGAAAAAAGAGGCCGTCTCCGGTTCCGACTGCGGCGGCGCCGTCGATGACGATCACTCGGCCGGGCTCGGCGCTGCCCTCCCCTTTTCGACCGGCGAGGATTCTTAGTTGAGCTTCGCGCCAGGTGGTGAATGCGCCAGGCCAGGGCGTGAAGGCGCGCGCCAATCGCTCGATCGACTGGGCGCTGCAATCCCAGTTTATTCTGCCTTCCTCTTTCTTGATCTGGGGGGCGTAAGTAGCGAGCGAGTCGTCTTGCGCCTGTGGTTCGATCAGTCCGCTCAAGTAGCGCGGCAGGGTCTCGGCCAGCAGATCCGCGCCTAGCCGGGACAGCTTGTCGTGCAAGCTACCCCCGGTTTCGTTATTCGCTAGCGGCAATTCGCGTTTCGCCAGCAAGGGACCCGTATCCAAGCCGGCATCCACCAGCATGATAGTGGCGCCACTCGCGCTGTCGCCCGCCCTTATCGCCGCTTGAATGGGCGCAGCGCCACGCCAGCGAGGCAGCAGCGACGCGTGAACGTTGACCGTGCCCGCGGGTGGCAAATCAAGAAGCGCTTGCGGTAGAATCTGCCCGTAGGCGGCGACCACGAAGACATCCGCATCCCACGTTCGCAGCGCCTCAATCGCCGCGGCTTCGCGGATTCGCCGCGGCTGCATGATCGGTATGCCTGCAGCGCGCGCAAGGCTCTTGATCGGCGACTCGCGCAGGCGCCGCTTGCGGCCTGCCGGGCGATCAGGCTGCGTGATCACGCCAATCACCTCATGCGCTTGCATAAGCGCCTTCAGGCTTGGCACGGCGAAAGCCGGCGTGCCCATAAAGACTATCTTTGCCATAGCGCCTCATATACCGAGATGGTAGTATCGAGCCATCATTCTATGGGAATATGCGGGCGCGGTCTATGATGCAAAAGGAATGGGTGCTGGCGCCGCGAGCCCCCGCCGAGCGCTTGGAGCGCTACCGCGGATTCAGCCCAATCCTGGCGCAGTTGCTTATTAACCGCGGTTTTGAAGACCCGAATGCCGCCCGCGAATTTGTCAGCGGGCAAGCCCTCAGCGAAGACCCCTTTCACCTGCAAGACATGGATGCGGCGGTCGCCCGCTTAAACGGCGCCATTGCCGAGCAAGAGCCGATTGCCGTGTATGGCGATTTTGACGCCGACGGCGTTTGCGCGACGGCGCTATTGACGCAGACCGTGCGGGCATTGGGCGGCGATGTTTTGCCATATATCCCCGACCGCGCCGATGAAGGTTACGGACTGAATACGCCGGCGCTGGAGAATCTGGCGCGGCGCGGCATCAAACTGGTGGTGACCGTCGATTGCGGCATTCGATCGATTGCGGAAGTTGAAGCTGGACTGCGCGCGGGCCTCGACATCATCGTCACCGATCATCACTCCATTGGGCCAGAATTGCCGCCGGCGCTGGCGGTGATCAATCCGCAACGGGATGATTGCGCTGGCGAAGCGCGCCTCGCTGGCGTCGGCGTCGCATTTATGCTTGCCAAAGCGCTGCTGCTTCACCGCTGGGCGACCGAGCGGCACAATTACCCGGCCGGTTTGCGCCAATCTGACCTGCTCGACCTGGTCGCTCTAGGCGCCGTCGCCGATGTCAGCCCGCTCAATGCCGGCTTAAATCGGCGATTGGTAAAGCACGGCTTGGATACCATCAACGAGATGCGCCGGCCCGGCGTCGCCGCGCTGATCAAGGTGGCCGGCTTGAAGCCGGGCGGCGTCAAAGCGCGCGACATCGGCTTTGGCTTGGGACCACGCATCAACGCGGCTGGCCGCCTGGGTTCGGCCATGGTCGCCTACGACTTGCTCGCCGCCCAATCAATTGAGGAAGCGATGCCGCGCGCCATTCAACTCCAGTCGCTAAATGCGCAGCGCCAACAACTGACGCGCCAGGCTCTGGCCGCTATCAGCGAGCAGGTTGGCGATGATCCCGATCGGTCGCTGATATTCGCCGGCGATGAAAACTTGCAATCCGGCATTGTTGGTCTGGTCGCCGGCCGGCTCGCCGAAACGTTTTATCGACCGGCGGTGGTAATGGAATATGGAGAAGTGGAGAGCCGCGCCTCGTGCCGCAGCATCCCTGAATTCAACATCACGCGCGCCCTTGATGAATGCGCCGATCTGCTGCTGCGCCATGGCGGGCATGCCGTGGCCGCCGGTTTCACCATACAGAACAGCAACATAGATGTCTTGAGACAAGAACTTGCGAAAAAAGCGGACGCCGATTTGCGCGGGCGGAAGCTTGCGCCCAAGCTCGCAATTGACAGCCAAATCCAACTCGCCGAATTGGACGCGTCTCTACTGGCGGAGCTCGACCTGCTGGAGCCGACTGGGCATGAAAACGAAAAGGGCGTCTTTCTGACGAGCGACTTGCGCGTCTTGCAGTGCCGCCGCGTTGGCGAAGACGGGCGCCATCTTAAGCTAAAAGTCGCGGAAGACGGTGGCCCGCCCGTGGACGCAATCGGTTTCGGCCTTGGCGAATGGGCGCAAGAAATGCCGCGCAGAATCGATGCCGCCTATCATGCCGAAATTAATGAGTGGGGCGAACGGCGCAGCCTGCAATTGCGCTTGCTGGATATCCGTCCGGCAATGCGCGAACGCGGCGCTGTTTCCGGTTGACCGGCGCGCGTTGAACGCGTATATTGAGCGGGTTAATTTGCCCTCGGGGGGTAAGGTTGCCGGAGACGAAGAAGCGAGAAGCGGGCGAGTTGAAGTTCTCATATGGCGGGCAAGCCGTTATCGAGGGCGTGATGATGCGCGGGGCGCATTCGATGGCGGTCGCCGTGCGCGATCCCAAGGGCGCGATTGTCATCCACGAGCAGCCTCTCAGCGCGCGGCTCTATCGTGGGCGCATTGCCAAGACGCCTTTCCTGCGGGGTTTAATCGGCTTGTGGGACGCCTTAGGCTTAGGCATCCGCGCCTTGATGTGGTCTGCCGATGTCGCGTTGGACGAAGACGAAAACATCAGTTTTAACGGTCCGATCGGCTGGGCGACGATCGCCATCTCCATGCTGATTGGCGTTGGCATCTTTTTCCTCCTGCCCACCGCCGCCGCCACTGGCATCGGCAACATGCTGGGCTTGAGCGCGGTCGCGCGCGAAATCGTCGTTGACGCCGACGGCAACGAGATCGCCGTAGAACCGGAACGAACGAACTTCCTGGCCTACGAGGCGCTGCCAATCGGATTGGATGCCTTTCTCATCAACTTGATTGAAGGCGTTGTGCAGCTTTCGATTCTTGTCGTCTACATTTGGTTCGTCGGCAGGACGACAGATGGCAGGCGCATCTTCGCCTATCACGGCGCCGAGCATAAGACGATCAACGCCTATGAAGCCGGCGATGAACTGCTGCCCGAGATCGTCCGCGGCCACGCGATTGAGCATCCCCGCTGCGGCACCGCGTTTCTTCTGACGGTAGTATTCGTCAGCGTCATGCTTTTTTCGCTGATTGGACGCCCGCCCTTCGCCCTGCTGATTCTCTCGCGCGTGCTATTCATCCCGGTCATCGCCGGCGTCGCTTACGAGTTTCTCAAGTACACCGCCTCCAATCTCGAAAAGCCCTGGATCCGCTTCATGATTCAGCCCAATTTGGCGCTCCAGCACTTGACCACCAATGAGCCGAGTCTCGATATGATCGAAGTTGCCATCGTTTCGTTCAAGCGCGTCCTGCTTTCCGAAGGCATCGTGCAAGAAGAAGAAGCGGAGATACCGGAGCCGCGGCCGGAAGCGGCGCTGGGGCTTTCCAACGAGTAGAATGCCACAGGACAAACTGGTTCGACGCACGATCCGCGGCGCGCTAACAGTCGCGCTTGTAGTGGTCTGCCTCGCGGCGTATCTGCACATCGCCGAGACACAAAGCAGCATAAACCACAACATGCGCTATACCGATCAAAGCGCTTATATGGACGCGGCGATTAAAGCCCACGAAACGCGCTTTGCCTACACGGGCGATCGCAATCGCATGCCGCTCTATCCCTTTCTGCAGGCGCTGTTTTATTCGCCGGATATGTCCATGGAGGACTTTTTCCAACACGGGAAACAGCTCAACATTGCGCTTTCTATCGTCTGCATCGCCGTCCTCAGCGCTGTTTTCTTCGCCCGGTTTTCAAAGCTCTACGCCACATATTCGATGCTGCTGATTGCCCTGATTGTATTTGCCATAAAGTCGCCATTCTTCCAAGCCGAGCTCTTGTTCTACACCTTGTTCAGCCTCACGTTCGTCTTATCAATCGACACGATAAAGCAGCCCAAACTCTATAAGACTATTGCCCTAGGCCTGATGTTCGCCCTCTGTCAATACACGAAAGCGAGCGCAATGCCGGGTTTGTTCATATTTTCTTTCAGCTACAGCGTACCGCTTTTGGCGCGGCTGCGAAGACTTGAATTGAAGCGCGGCAGCTTAATGCGCCTGCTCTTTTCCGCTTTCGCGCCAATTCTTGTATTTCTCCTGCTCTTGTCCCCATATTTGCTGGAAAGCAAGGCGAATTACGGACACTATTTCTACAATGTCAACACGACATTTTATCTCTGGTATGACTCCTGGGATGAAGCCAAAGCGGGCACGCTGGCTGCCGGCGACCATGAGGGCTGGCCCGATCTGCCGGATGAAGAGATTCCTTCGCTTCAAAAGTACCTTGACGAGCATTCGGCGCAGGACATCTTGCAACGTTTCCGCGACGGCTTCGCCACGATTTTCAAGAGCGCCTGCCAAATTGAGGGACCGTTCAGGTACGCTTATGGCTATTGCAGCCAGGTCGGCTTGGGGCTTCTGACGCTCGCTGGCAGCATTGCGCTGATTGTGAAGCGGCCCGGGCTGCGGCTCAGCGACTCAAGCTGGCAAATCGCGATTTACGCCTTGGTCTTCTTTTCGGTCTATTTCGTTGCCTTCGCCTGGTATATGCCCATAATCATTCGCGGCGGCAGAACGGTGCTATCGCTTTTAATCCCAATCCTTTGGGTCACCGGGCTCGCCGTCCATCATCCGCGTGTCCAGCGCCTGCAGGTCAAAATAAACGGGCGCGAAATAAGATTGTTCCACCTGGTATACGGCTTGATGATGCTGACTCTCGGTGTGGAGATCTATCGAATGATTACAGTCGGCGCAGCGACCTACTGGGCCGGACCCTAAGAATCGAAGGCAGTCGGGCTATTATGAAGTAGCGGAGCCGACAAGAGCCATCGCCTCGTTGCCCGCGCGTATATGATTCACTTATAGCCCAGTTTCTTCATCGCGCCCCCGGCTTCCTTCATGAAGAATTCGCGATCGCGCCGGTCGAACAGCTTCCGCCAATCGCCACTCTTGCCTTGGCGCGTTGGATCGGCGAACGGGTTTTGCCAGGACCGCAAGCCCAGCCGGTCCAGCATAGTGCCGAGACCCGGCTCATCTTCCGCCGTCCGCGAAATGTCGAGCGGACGCGGATTGTCGTTTACGCCGACTTGCAGAAAAGCAGCCAGTTTGCGCACGGTCGCCTCATAATTGGTCTCCAGATCGCCATAAGACAGAGCCAACAAATTCTGCTTCTTCAGCCAGGTTTCCACGTGAAGCGCCCAATATGCCGGGCGGCTCAAAGCGGATTCTTCTCCAGACTGCGCCGCATCACCGCGAAGGAAGCGAGCAAATGACTGATGGCGCACGGTCTCGCTGAAAGACTGCATATAGAAATAGAGCGAGACCATGACATCACGGCCGTCGCGATGCACATAGATCGTTGGCGAATGCTGCAATACGGCGCGCGCAAACAGCCGCTCATTCAAGCCGGTCCAGGAGTCGGCGGAGGGCAGATCATGTACATTAATCAGCACGCGACCATCCATGTTGAACAGCTGCCGGCGAAACTTGGACAGAGGAATGGCGGCGTCATGATCCGCTTCCATCTGCTCGAGTGACATGTACGAATTATTGATGTCCGGGCTATTGTGGCGCAGCGCGTCAATCGTCCACTGCATGCCGGACCGGCGATGACTGGCAACAACAATCGTATTGGCGAAAAACATCTATGCCTCCGCCACCATCCGCTTGAGTTCGTAGAGCTTGGTCAAAGCCTCCAGCGGGCTGAGCCCGTCGACTTCCATTGCGCGCAACTCAGCCAGCGCCGGGTTCTCCGGCGTATCAAAAAAGCTGAGCTGCTGATGCTGCGGCGAGGGCTTGAGCAACGAGAAATCGCTGCCGCCCGCTTCAAGCTGAAGCAGCAGTTCCCTCGCCCGGTCCACCACCGATCGCGGCATGCCGGCAAGCTGCGCCACATGGACGCCGTAACTTTGGTCGGCGCCGCCCGGCAGGACGCGATGCAGAAAGACGACTTCCTCGCCCTGCTCCGCCACCGCAACATTGAAGTTGGCGCTGCGCGGCAGGATATCGGGCAACTCGGTCAGTTCGTGATAATGCGTCGCGAAAAGCGTTCTACAGTTGAGACGCGGGTTGTTATGAATATACTCGATGACGGAACGGGCAATCGCCAAGCCATCGTAGGTTGAAGTGCCGCGGCCTATTTCATCCAGTATGAGCAAACTGCGCGGGCTGCTGCCGGATAGCAAGCGCGCCGTCTCCACCATTTCGACCATGAATGTGCTCTGCCCGGCGTGGATTTCATCCTGGGCGCCGATACGCGCAAAAATGCGATCAACCAAGCCGATCGTCGCTGAATCGGCCGGCACAAAGCTGCCGATCTGCGCCATCAATGTGATGATCGCCACCTGCCGAATATAAGTCGATTTGCCCGACATATTGGGACCGGTGATGATTTGAATCCGCGAGGCCAGGTCCAGCCGGCTGTCATTGGGCACGTAGCGCGTCGACGTCTCCAGCAGTTTCTCGACTACCGGATGCCGGCCCGCCTGAATCTCCAGCACGCTGTCTTCGGTTAATTGCGGACGGGCGTAGCCTTCTCTGACTGCCACAGTCGCCAGCGACAAAAAGGCGTCCAAGTGGGCGATGGCGCGCGCGGTTTTGAGCAAAGTCGCCTGATGCGCCGCGACCCTCCGGCAGATATCCGCGAACAATTCACGCTCGGCCGCCAGGATTTCTTCTTCGGCATTGAGCACGCGCGTTTCGTATTCCTTGAGTTCCGGCGTGATATAGCGCTCGGCATTGACCAGCGTCTGCTTGCGAATGTAATCGTCCGGTACTTTGTCAGCCTGCGCGTTGCTCACTTCAATGTAATAGCCGAAGACCTTGTTGTAGCTCACTTTGATACTGGCGATGCCGGTGCGGCGTCTCTCATGCGATTCGAGATTGGCGATCCAGTCGCGCGCGTCTTGCGACGATGACTTGATTTCGTCCAATTCCCCCGAGTAGCCATCACGAATCGCGCCGATGGTATTCAAGGTCGCGGGAGGCTCGTCGTCGATGGCGGAAACAATCAGCTTGAAGACCTCATCGCAGGGATCGAGGCGTTGCGCGATTGCGGACAAGCTGCCAAGCTCAGCGATGATTTCGCGCAGCCGCGGTACAGCAGCCAAGGCATTTTTCAAGCCGACCAAATCGCGTGGGCCGACCTTGCCCAGCGCGATTCGCTGAGCCAGCCGCTCAACATCGCCAAAACCCTTAAGCTCCGCCCGCAACTCTTCGCGCAGGATATCGCTGCCTACGAGCGCTTCTACCGCATTCAGCCGCGCATCCAGGCGGCCAATTTCCAGCAGCGGTTGGCTGAGCCAAGTACGCAGAAGGCGCGCGCCCATCGGCGTCACCGTCCGGTCGAGAATGCCGAGCAAGCTGCCCCTTGTTTTACCCTGCCGAATTGTCGCATGCACTTCCAGGTTGCGCCGCGTAAATTGATCCAACACCATGAAGGCGTCCGTCGAATACGACCGAATCGCCGTCAGTTGGTCAAGCGAGCCTTTCTGGGTCACGCGCAGGTATTGCAGGATACCGCCGGCGGCGGCAACGGCATCCTGGCTTTCCGCCAAACCGAAGCCGCCTAGCGTCCTCACGCGAAAGTGATCGCAAAGCAGCTGCTCGGCGCCAGCGTATTCGAAAGTCCAGTCTTGAGCCGAACTGAGATGGATGCCGTCGGGGGTAGTTACACCGCGTTCCACCCAGCTTTCCGGCATGATGACTTCGCGCGGCTCCACCCGGGAGAGCTCGTCGAACACTCTCATGCCGACATTGTCGCCGCTGAACTCGGTCGCGCTGAATTCGCCCGTCGAAATATCAACGAAGGCGAGGCCCGCGCGATCCCACTCGCCCGTCTCAGCATCGCCGACTGGCAAAATTGCCATTAGATAATTCGCTTTGCCCTCTTCCAGCAGTGCCGGCTCGACGACCGTGCCCGGCGTCATAACCCGCGTCACCTCGCGCTCGACGATGCCGCGGCCGCTGGGCTCGGTCACCTGATCGCACACAGCGACATGAAAGCCCTTCTCAATCAATTTGGCGATATAACCGTCCACCGCATGGTAAGGCACACCGGCCATCGGGATTTTCTCGCCGCCCTTGCGATGAGCGCGCGAGGTCAGCGTAATGTCCAGCTCGCGCGCCGCCACCTCGGCATCGTCATCAAACATCTCGTAGAAATCGCCCATGCGGAACATCAAGATGCAATCTGGATACTGGCTCTTGATTTCAAGATATTGGCGCCGCATGGGCGTTACACGAGCCATAAGCAGGGCAGCCACCACAACTAGCCGACTAAAATGACGAGCGAATTCATGTTATTCTATCAGCGTCAATTAGCGTCTACAAGTTGCCGGGACGGGTCTATCAGCAGCGCCAATAGCGCCGGCGCGGTTTAGATTCACACAACTGAAGCTGGCTTGAAGTTCTCAGCAAGGGGAGATGGATAGCGTGGGCAAAGAAATCATCGCGGTCGACTTGGGCGGGACGCAGATCCGCGCCGCTCGATTTAATCTGGACCTTAATCTGCTGCAACGCGAAAACACCTTGACGCAGGCGCAGCTGGGCGCGCAGCCCACGATTGCGCGCATGAAAGCATACATCCGCAAGGTCATGCCCCCCAGCGCTGGCGATGTCGCCGGTATCGGCATCTCAGCGCCAGGTCCGCTGAATCCCTTTACCGGCGTCATTGTCGCGCCGCCAAATCTGCCCGGCTGGCTTGATGTGCCGCTGCGAGACATCATGGAGGCGGAGTTCAACCTGCCCGTTTTTATCGGCAACGACGCCAACGTCGCCGCGCTCGCCGAAGCCTCAAAAGGCGCCGCCCAAGGCTGCCGCCATGTGATCTATATCACGGTCAGCACCGGCATCGGCGCCGGCATCATCTGCGATGGCAAATTGCTATTGGGGCGCGAGGGGCTGGCGGCGGAATTCGGGCATATTCCCCTCATTCTCGAAAACGGGACGGTGTCCTCGGTTGAACTGGAAGCGGCCGGTCCCGCGATCGCGCGCCGAACCAAACGAGCAATTGAGGCGGGCGCCGCGTCCAGCATTGGTGATACGGTCAAGAGTGTTTTAGACCGTATAGACGCCAAGGCTGTCGGCGCGGCAGCCGCAGCTGGCGATCAGCTGGCGATTGAGCAGCTTGCTCATGCCGGTCGCGTCATTGGCTTGGGCATTGTCTCCATCTTGCACCTGTTCAATCCCGAGGTCATCGTTGTCGGCGGCGGCGTCACCAAAACCAGCGAGCTGCTTTTCGCGCCAATGCGCCGCGCCGTAACCAAGCATGTGATGGATGAGGCTTACACCGACGGCTTGCGCATTGAGCAATCGGCTTTAGGCGATGATGTGGCGCTCGTCGGGGCGGCCGCGCTGGTGGCGACCGACGGCGGCAACCTGGATATCAGCGAGCTGGACCGGCGTTTCTAAGCTGAACAACCGCGATCGACCAGCGCAGGTCAAGCCCGGCTTAAGGCTGGCGTGATACAATCTAAATATGTTGATGCGCCCGGACCTTCGAACGCAGCAGCGGGATTTCTTGCTGGAAATCACGCGCGCCATTACCGCTCAGTTGGACCTGAGCGAGGTTTTGCGCCGCGTGCTGTACGCGTCGTTGGTAATGTTGGCGGGTCGCGTTGGCGTCGTCGCCCTTAGCGACAAACATGATAGCAGATTCACCGTGCGCGCTTATAGCGGCATCGCCGCCGATGATGTGCCCGAGCTCAACAATAAGCTGCAAGAACTGATGAATCCGCAAGACGAGGGTGGTTTCAGCCGCGAGTTTCTCAACAGCAAATTGCGCGAAATGGCTGATGAAATCGACCCGCGTCTGGCGCAATCGATCGCTATGCCGCTCGTCTTCGCCCAGAAACCGCTGGGGCTGCTGATTGTCTTTCGCTCGTACCAGACCAGCATTACGCCAGAAGACCTCAATACTTTGCAGAGCTTCGCCGATCAAGCGGCTATTGCCGTCAATAACGCGCAGCTCTACGGCGAGCTTAACCAAGAACATCAGCGGCTGGAAGCGATACTCAACAACAGCGGCGACGGCGTCTTCATCTTGAACCCCGATCTCACCATCCAACGGGTGAATTACGCCTTTGAGCGGATGACCGGCTGGCGGCTCGAAGATGCGATTGACCGCCCCAAAGACGAGATCATCGTCTGGGATTCGTTGGAGCGCCCCGATATAGAAGACGCGCTCGAAGCCGGATGGGCGCGCTCGGATGGGGCGCTTGGACGCGCCGACACAATTTATGTCGAAGGCGACTTGCTGCGCCGCGACGGCATGACAATAAGCATCGCTATCACTTATGCGCCTCTGCTCACCGCCGAGGGGCGCTTGGAGAGCATCATCGCCAGCGTTCGCGATATCACCAATTTCCGCAAGGCGCAGGAATTGCAATCCGTTTTCATTTCGACCGTGCAGCACGAGCTGCGTACGCCGATCACCATCATAAAAGGCTATGCCAGCACATTGAGGCGCGATGATGTGCAATGGGACAGCGAAACTATTCGCGAGAATGTAGCGATCATCGAGGACGAAGCCGACCGGCTGACCACCCTGGTCGAAGATCTGCTGACCGCCAGCAAGATTCAAGCGGCGCGCGAGCTTCGGCTGAATTTGGCTGATGCCGATTTGCGGGCGGTCGCCGCGCGTTCCGCCGCAAGGCTGGAGAGCCAAACCAAACATCCGATTGTGCTCAGCTTCTCGGCAAACTTTCCCATCGTACGCGGCGACGAAACCCGATTGCGACAAGTTATCGAGAATCTACTGACCAACGCCATTAAGTATTCGCCGGAAGACACAACCATTACTTTAGGCGGACGCTTCACAGAAAAGAGCGTAACCGTCTTCGTGCGCGATGAAGGCGTCGGAATCCCTAAAGATCAGATCGACAAAATTTTTGGGCGGTTCTATCGCGTCGATGACAATCTGACGAGCCGCACGCATGGCGCCGGACTCGGCCTTTATCTAGTCAAAGCAATTGTGGAGGCGCACGGCGGCGAAATCTCGGTCAAGAGTCAAGTTGGCAATGGCTCTACATTTTTCTTCACTCTGCCGCGAGATTGAGACTACGACCCTGCTACCTTACGCGCGCCTCATCATAAGCTGACGGCTTGCCGACGCTCGGAATCGGCCGCTGGCAAACTGGCGTTATTTCGCTATGCTTCTAGTATCAGGCTAAATTTAGCATGAAGAGGCAAGATATGCGGCTGAAAGACGCTGTTACAAAGACATTCAGCCTTTTGGCGTTAATTCTAGGCGCGCTGGTTCTGTTGTCGTTCAGTTCTACCGCGCTGTCCCAAGATAACCCGGTATTGCGCGGCCTGGCTGTCGCCAGGCAAGTCGTAGACGCGGAGCGCGGAACGCCGCTCAGCCTCGTACGCTGGCAGTATTACGAAGATAATTGGGCCAACGAGGCGAGCAGGCAACTTTATGGCGCTTACGGCATCGATAACTGCGTCGCGGGCATTCCGTTTCCGCAAAAGCGCAATATTTTATTCGGCTGGACCTTCAGCCTCTTGGATGGTTCGGGCAAGGAATATCAGGTGCGCGTAAGTTACGACCTGGCGGAGTCAGCACTTTGCGATGAAGTCCACGTTCCGCCGCAATTTGCGCCGCCGCCGACGCCGATTCCGCCGCCAGAAGCGGCGCCAGCGCCCGAAGCCGCAGCCGCGCCAGCGCCCGGTCCCGCCCCGCCGAGCACGGCGAACACTGGCGGTTTCGCCTTGGGCGGGCACGTCCTTGGCTTCGACGCCGGTGTGGGCAATCTAATGAGACACGCTGGCATGACCTGGGTCAAGAAGCAAGTGATACATGGCCAAAGCGACGGCGCCGGCATCATAGCGGCCGCCAAGGGACAGGGCTTTAAGGTCTTGCTGGGCGCGAAAGGCAACAGAAACAGGGCGACAGACCCGGCTTACGTCGCGGAATTCGCCGCATATGTTGGCTTCCTGGCGAGCCAGGGACCCGACGCCATTGAGGTTTGGAACGAGCCCAATATCGACCGCGAATGGCCCACGGGTCAAGTTAACGGCGCGAGCTACACGGCGCTGTTGGCCGCCGGCTATCAGGCGATTAAAGCCGTCAATCCAAATATCATCGTCATCAGCGGCGCCCCCGCCCCGACCGGTTTCTGGGGCGCGGCGGGCTGCGGCGCAAACGGCTGCAACGACGACGTATTCATGCAGCAGATGGCGGCGGCCGGCGCGGCGCAATATATGGATTGCCTGGGCTTGCATTACAACGAAGGCATCGTCAGCCCGACGCAGGGTGGCGGCGACCCGCGCGGCGGCTACCCGACCTATTTCTTCAACTCGATGCTGAATCGGGGCGCGCAATATTTCCCCAATACCAAAGTATGCTGGACCGAGCTGGGCTATCTCAGCGGCGAAGGCTTTTCGACCCCCATTCCCGCCGGATTCGCCTGGGCGAGCAATGTCACCGTTGGGCAGCAGGCGCAGTGGCTGGCTCAGGCGGCTCAGCAATCACGCGCCTCGGGCCGCGTCCTAATGATGATCGTCTGGAATGTAAACTTCAATGTATGGGACAGTGATCCGCAAGCCGGTTACGCGATGCTGAGGCCCGGCGGCGGCTGCCCCGCTTGCGACTCGCTTGGCGCTGTGATGCGGGGTTAGCGCGAACCCAAAAACCTCCAATCTATAGGGCTTGTCCGCTACTGCAGAAAGCCTGTTTTCCGTACGTCTTACCCCATCCCCGGCCCTTCCCCAGTCAACTAGGGAAGGGTGACTCGACGGCAGAATTGGAATATTCGGGCGCCATTTCAGTCAGAAACCCGTACTTCCGGGGGCGCGGCAAGAGTCCTCCCTCTTCCTTAGCTTGCTGGGTCACGTAGACATAGACCTTCGGGAAGGGGAAGGGGGGGATGGGGTGTAATTGGAGAGATAGCATAGCCCAGTACCGGACAAGCCTTATAGGGGAGGCTCTTGGGTCGCCCCTTTTTGTATGCGACCGCCCGTCGCAGATTGCAGAGACTAACGGCGGGCTGTGTCGGCGGTCAGTGTCGGGAGTCAGCCATCCAGACTCAAGAGCCACAAATCGTCAAAGGCGCAGCCAGTTTCCACCTCGTCGTAATTCACCGTCGCGATGCCAACGCCGCCAATCCTCGGAACGCTGTCGATGCTGCCGACATAGCGCTCGTCTACGAAATAGTGTATGACTTCGTCGGTAACAACCACCAGCAAATAGTGGCTTGCCCCGTCTGACGCAGCTTGATCCCCGTAAATGCCGGGTTCGAATCCAGCGGCTTTGCGGCGAGAGACCCCGTATTCGCCGCGGCTGGTCACATAGGCGAGCGAATAATTGTCATCATCGTTGAAATGGAAATATAATCCGCAGCCGCCATTTAGATCCGCACGCACGTCGAGCGTCACCGACGCGCCCAAGGCAAACTGCGCGAAGCTGAAGTTCGACGCGATTGGCAATCGCGTGACGCCCGCCCGCCCGCGCCTGACCCTGCTCTCTGGAACCGCCAGCTTGATTTCACCGCCGACAGGCACGAGCTGCTGCCGCGCCAGCGAGGCCGCCATGGCGTAGTAGCGCTCGGTGGCGAGGCGCTGCGGAAAGAGCGGGCGATCATTGACCAGGCTTGGCGCCGTCACCAAGATCTCTTCGACCACCAATGACAGCGCCCCTCCATTATGCTCGTCCGTCATCATGGCAACGCCCAAGCTGCCCGCCGCCAAAGGCGCCCGATCCCAAGCCGAGCCTACCACCTGGCCATTGTAGACCACATCATAATGCTGCCCGCTAACCAAAACGCCGAGACGGAAGGCCTTCTCGCCGGGCCGGATTGCCGGGTGACCGGTCCAACCGCGCAACTGTGTTACCTGGTCGCCATCGATGCGATCCACGCGCCAGTAGCCGCGCTTGCTCAATAGCAGACGATGGTATTGCGACGGCGAAAGGTAGCGAAACAACAGACCGACCTGCCAGATCGCCGGCGAACTCACCTGGTCAAACGCGGCTTCGAAATATTGATCGCGCTCTATAGGAAGATGCAAGCCGATGAGACCGGCGGAGCGCGCCACCCCACGCATTTGCAAGGCGAATACGCTGGCATCGGAGACGTTTACTGTCGCGTCGCTGCGGACGACTTCCCAATTGGCGCTGTCAACCGGGTTTTCGCGCAATGCCAGGCGGTCATACCCGGGCAGCACATGCAGCCGGTAGGCGCCCGCGCCCTCGCCAATGGCGCGTACAGCCAGCGTATACGTCGATGTCCGCGGCATCACGAATGCCTGGATTGCCGCATCAAGATTGTCCGGATAATCGATATCATCGTTCGAGACGACAGGCAATCCCGCGCCGTCGAAGATCTCCAGCGCCAGGTCAAGGCCGTCGCCCAAGGCTTCAACACGGAACGAAAGCAGGGTCAATTCAAGCGCTGACAATGAATAGCGATGGGTTTCGCCAACTGCCAACGCGCCATCAACAGCGCTGCCGACAGTTATGAAGCGGTCTTGCGCGATAATTGTGGACACGGACAATGACAGGCAAGCGATGCAGAAAATGATCCTGCCCAACGCGGTCATTTGTCTTTTGGCATCCAGGAAGTATAAGTGTCGGCCAGATAATCCAGATAAGCGTGATAATCTTCCTGCGACATCTCCGCGCCAAGCTCGCCCCGATGGAATTCCGCTTGGGCGATGCGGCGATGGGCGCCCGCTTGGCGCAGGTCCCGCCCATCATCATTCTTGCGTTTCTTCTTGCGCTGATATTGGACCGACAAGCGCGAGAGCGGCATTGCCTGGAAGTCGGTCGGCGACACGATGCTGTAGGCGACAATGTATTCGCCATCCTGTTCCAGCGCGTTCGCCACCACGTACCAACCCTTGGGCACGCGCGGATGCCGCCTCGCCTCGAAATGCCACATAAGCAAATTGACATTTTGTTCCGCGTCGATGGCGCCTTGAATCTTGCTGCCGTTGACTAGCTTGATCATGTCGCCAGCAAACTGGATTGTGCGATTGCTGGGCCAATAGCGTTTGGTCAGGTAATCAGCGCCATATGTCAGCCCGACCGCGAGGAACAGCGCGGCGCCGATAGAGATTAAGCCGCCCTGGGGCAGAAGGCTGCTAATGAGAAAATAGCTGACGAACGCGCCAAAGATGAAGGTGAAGCAGCCGACCATTCTGATGCCGGAATGCTCCCGGTCCACTTCAAATTCCAAATCAGGGGCTAGGTCTGGCGCGTTTAACATGGGCATTCCACGTCACTTTGAGTCGGATTCCGCATCGGGAATCCGCATTGTTCGCTAGCAAATCATAACCCAAATCAAATATGTTTCAATAGTGCCGGCCGGGCGCTCGCGTTAAAAGTGCAGCGATATCATGGCGAATCGCCGCAGCGAAAGCCCGCTTGGGACCGGCGGCAAATCATATACGGAATGCTGCTCGTGATCTTCGGCGCAACGATTCTGCTGCTCTTGAGCGCATTCAATTATCTGGCGCAGACCGTTTCGCCTAGCGCTCCATTCTGACAGAGCGGTCGCGCCGCCATTAGCCAGCAACGCGCTTCCACCAGACGCCGGTGCACTCGGGCACGATAACGGTGTCGCAATCGAGGCAGCCGTCAGCCATCGCGTCGCCAAAGAAAAATCGCATCAATTCATCCGCCTCCTCAGGCGAGGCGAATTGGTAGTCAGTCCGAATCCAACGGTACGCAAAGCCGCATTCGCGCTGCCAATATTCATAAAGCTGCGCCAGCTTCGCCGATGGCGCTTGCGGCTGACGGCGGCCCGTGCCCATCGTCTCGATTAGGATGGCGCTGCCGCCCGGCTTGAGAATGCGCTCCATCTCGGAAAGCATAGCGGCGGTCCGCGCGCGCCAGTCGTCCGGATGCCAGCCTATAACATGGGCGAAGCTCCAACCTTCAATGACCAGGTCGGCGCAATCCGATGCGACGGGCATGCGGATGTTGTCGCCAAGCGATAGGCGCCAGTTGGTCATTCCGGTTTCCCGCATGACATTGTCCGCCTTTCGCAGCATTGACGGCTCGATGTCAAAGGCAAAGATGCTGTCAACGATTACGGAAAGTTGTCTGGTCACCCTTCCAGTGCCAGCGCCAAATTCCACCACATTTAATCCATGCAGGGGGCGGATTTCGCTTAACGCGGCGAAGAGATTGCCGCGCATGTCTTCGCGCGCGACGAGCCGGTCGTATTGCTCGGCTTGATTGTGATAGATATCCTGGAAGAAATCTTGCCGCGCAGTCACCGTTTGAATGGCGAGCCTCCGATGGGCTCAGGCGCTGAACTCGACCAGCAGCTCATCAAACCGATCCTGGTTGATCTGCGGATAACGATCCAGCAGCGCTTCAAAAATACGCATGTAACTGGCAATCTGGTCGCGCGTATACGCCTCGAATCGCAGCGTTACCGCCGGCTGCGTATTGCTCGCCCGCACCAGTCCCCAGCCGTCGGCAAAATTTACGCGCGCGCCGTCGACAGTCACCACTTCGTAATCGCTCTGCAAGCTCGCCGTCATTTCGTCGATCATCTTGAATTTCAGCTCATCGGGCGCGGACAGCACGATTTCGGGCGTCGCCACCAGTTTGGGAATCTCATCAAAGATTTCAGCGATGGTCGAATTGGACTTGCTGATTATCTCCAGCGTCTTCAGAGCAACGAGAGGCGCGTCATCGAATCCGTAGTAGTCTTCGCCGATGAAGAGATGTCCGCTGACTTCGCCGCCAAGCAAGGAACCAATTTCGTTCATTTTCTGTTTCATCAAACTGTGGCCCGATTTCCACATGACCGGCTCGCCGCCGAATTTTCTAATCTCATCGGGCAGCGCCTGCGAGGCTTTGACATCGAAGACAACCGGCGTGCCAGGATGCCGGCTGAGCAGGTCACGCGCCAAGAGCGCCAGCAGCCGGTCAGCCGCGATATGATGCCCGTGATTGTCAATAAAGCCGCAGCGGTCGCTGTCGCCATCAAAAGCCAGCCCGAGATCGGCGCCGAGCTCAACGACTTTGGCTTGAAGATCGCGCGTCATTTCAGGGTCTTCCGGGTTGGGCAGGTGGTTTGGAAAGCTGCCGTCCGGCTCGCAATACAGGCATTCCACATCCAAGCCCAGCGCCGTCAGCACCGGCGGCAGATATGCGCCGGATAAGCCATTGCCCGCGTCCAATACAACCTTCATCGGCTTGGCCATCGTCACCTGGCTTTGAATCGCGGCCATGTGCTTATGGATCATGTCGGATTCTTCTGTGATATTCGGCTGCCCGGTCGCGAAGGATTCGTCATCAATGATGGCGAGCAAGTCCTGAATCTGTTCGCCCGCGAGCGCCAGCTTGCCAAAAGCCATTTTGATTCCGTTGTAGCGCGTATCGAGGTGGCTGCCGGTGATCATCACGCCAGCGCCGATTCCGCCGAACGAAGCGGAAGCGAAATACACGGTCGGCGTAAGCGCCTCGCCGATGTCGGTGACCGGCAAACCGGTGGACGCCAAGCCTTCCATGACGGCCGCCTTGAGCGGTCCCGAAGTAACGCGATTGTCGGCGCCGACGAAGACGCGCTGAGACTGAAAATGCCGCGGAAGGTAAGTACCCAGCGCCTTGCCGACGAGCAATGCGACCGCCGGCGTCAGTTGCGGCGCATCGCCAGCCGCAATACCGCGGATATCGTATTTGCGGAAAATCGAACGATCGATAGCTGTCATTTCTTCCTCGCTGTGTACCAGGCGAGCGCCCCAGCCCTGCCAAGTTTTACAATTTCAATGATACGAAAGCGCAAATCAAATCTTGGTCGTTCGTGGTCGAGCCGCCGGCCCGCCCCTACACGCAAGCGGTAGTTTTGATCACTATTGTCAGGCGTCGAGCACAAACTGCTCGCCGTCGACTTCAGCCGAGAACTTCAAGCCGCCGCCGCGTTTTCGGCTGGAACTGATGCGCACTTCGGTGCCTTCCGGCGGGTTCGCGCGCAGCAGAAAGTCAGCCAATGGTTCGCGCAAGTTGCGGCGCAGGATCCGGCGTAGGGGCCGCGCGCCAAACTCAGGCTCGTCGTTCTGCGCCAGCAGCCAATTCTTGGCGCCTTGGGTGAAGGTCAAGGTCAGCCCGCGTTCTTTCGCAAGTTTGTTTTCCTTCTCAATTAACAGGTCGAGGATGAGCACGAAGTCTTCATCGCTAAGCGCGTTGAAAAGAATCACTTCATCCAGGCGATTGATGAATTCGGGCCGCAAGAATTCCAGCACTTCCTCCATGATCATCTCGCGCAGGTCTTCTGTGATATGCCGCACCATCAGATGCTCGGAGCCGATATTGCTGGTCAATATCACCACCGCTTCGCTGAAGCGCGCGATGTTTCCGCGGCCATCGGTTAGCCGGCCCTCTTCCATCACCTGCAATAGCACATCCATGATGCGCGGATGCGACTTTTCTATCTCGTCTAGGAGAACGATTGTGTAGGGCTGCTGGCGGATCCGCTCGGTAAGCTGCCCGCCTTCGTCGCTGCCGACATAACCGACAGCCGATCCAATCAAGCGGTTGATGCTGCTCTCATCTTTGTACTCGCTCATGTCAAGCGGGAAGAGATTCTCCTCGCTGCCGAACATGAAGTCCGCCAGAACGCGGGCTAATTCGGTCTTGCCGATGCCGGTTGGACCCAAGAACAGAAACGCGCCGATGGGCCGCCGTGGATCTTTGAGCCCGACGCGCGCCGTCTTGATCGCGCGGCTGACGGATTGCACCGCCTCTTCCTGCCCGATGAGGCGCACCCGGAGATGATCCTCCATATTGGCGTAACGCAAACGCTCGTCAGCGCCCAGCTTGGTTACTGGGATGCCAGTCATCTGGCTCGTAATCTCTGCCACATCTTCCACGTCCAGCGATGCGTCGTTGTTTTCCGGCTTGAAAGCCAGGTCATCCTGCTTGCCCATATTGACCATTGCCGCCGTTCGATGCAGCAGCTGCTCGGCGCTTAGCGGCAAGGGGCTGATCGTCAAGAAGCGCTGCGCCATACGCGCCGCCATTTTCAGCGCCTCGTGATCGACGGCGATTTCATAATCCGATTCCAGATGCGGCGCGATCGTTTCCAAAATGCGCACCGTTTCATCGAGAGATGGTTCATCCACGCGGATGACCTGGCTGTTTTCCATGATGGCGCTGACGCCTTGAATTCGTTCTTCAAATTCCTGCACGCTTGTCGTGCAGATGATGACCGGGTCATCGCTCAGGAATGCCTTTTGCACCAGCGATGTCGCCTTATTGAAATCAGCCTTAATGGGACCGCCGAAAAACCGATGAATCAGCGGCAAAAAAAGTATGCCGCGCCGCGCCGCGCTCATACCAGCGCGGAAGGCTTCTTGGTCGCCATCGAGCAGCGCCGTCTCGCTGATCTGCACCAGATTCGACAAGCCGGCGGGTCCCTTTTCTTCCGCCATTAAGAGCGCCAGGCTGTATGCCAGCGTGCGCTTGCCGACGCCATCCGGGCCGACCAGGACAATATGGCGATTCACCGATTGCGTCAGCACGTTGATCATATTGCGCAAAAGATCTTCTCGGAAGTGCACCGCGCGCAGCAGACCGCGTTTCGCCCGTTTGACGAAATCCACCGTCGTGCTGTCTTCGCGCGCCGGGATGATTTTGCTGGCATCGCTATAAGCGTCTTGTATCGCCTTTGGCGTGATGCTGAATTGCCGCAGGATGCCGCCGGTGCTCACCGATGTCTCGGCGAGGACGGCAAGCGCGTGATCGGTATCGATTTTCTGCTCGTTCATCGAGTTGGCAATTGTCAGCCCGTCATCCAGCAGAACGATCGATTGTCGGCTCAGCGAGACCTTGCGGTTGCCGATAGCGACAAAGTCCAGGCTGCCGTCGGGATCCCGCCGCGATTGCGCCGCTGCCTTGACCTGCCGTTCCAGCCGGTCGAGATCGACGCCGCGCGATGTTTCGAACATAAGGAGCATGCGCCTAGCCGCCGTATTCTCTCGCCGAAGCAGCGCCAACAGAACCATCTCCGGCATGATCGACGACTTGCGGAATTCTTTCAGCATCGGCGCCGCGTCATTCAGGATCGCGTCCATGTCCTTTGATAAAAGGTCGGGATTAAGGGTAGACATCTATTTGCCGTATCCTCTTCGTTTATCGCGCCAGGCTCCGCGGCCGGGCGCAAAGTCATTATAGCTTAGGACGCCGCGGCACGACTAGATTGTCACGCGGCCATCGTATGAATAGCGTCAGAATTTGGCCGGCGCGCTTTCATGCTGTTGCCCTTCCCCGGGCATCTCCAGCGCCAGTCAATCAAGTTAAGCTATGCGTGTTTGGCGCTAGAACTCGTTTTTCTGTACGAAAATGAAGTGCAGAAAGTTGTACAAATCCTCACCGGCGAGCAAACGCGGCCTGGCGCGGTCATCGATAATGCCGGGGTACAATTCCACCGTGAGCAATCGACCTTCATAAATGTAAAGCGTATCGAGGAAAAAGCGCCGGTTGCCCCAGGGCAATTGATCGAAAAATAAATTGCCCAAGCCGTAATGGATGAAAGCGGTTTCGCCGCGCCGCGTCTGATAAAACTCGAATGTCATCGGTTTATGTTCAGCCGTGCCAACGACGATATCAGCGCCCCACTCGGCATAGGTCTGAAAATCAAGCCGTTGCTGCCGCTCTGGCTGGAAGGCGTCGAATTCGCGGTATTGAACGGTCATCAGCACGATGTCGACCTCAGCCGCCAGCAAGGGCAAGGCGTCTCGCAGCCAGCCGCCGCGGCAATAAGCGTTCCCGGGGCGCCGTCCGCCGAGCGCGGCCGGGTCGTCATTCGCGAAGGCGTAATAGGGACCGATATGGTTGCAAGCCAGCCATCCGATACGCGTCCCATTGCGCTCCAGTATCAGCGGCTGGCGCGCGCGCTCCAGGTTGCGCCCGCCGCCGACCAGTCCAAAGCCGCGCGCCTCAAAGTGATCTAAAGTTTCCGCGAAGGCTTGATAACCAAAGTCGTTGATATGATTGCCCGTAAGATCCACCACATCCACATCGAGAATATCGAAAAGCCGCGCATGATCACGCTGCATGCACATGCTATTGACCCCGCCCAAGACCGCGTCGGTATGCTGCGGACAAGACGGCGCGATCGAAGCTTCGTGCGACATGTGAAAGATATCCGAACGACGCACATAATCGCCAATGCCGCTGGCCGCCTGTTCAACACCGATTTCCGCAAGCGCCGACAGCGTATGACGGGCGAGCGCAGTCGTGCCCGATAAGGTAATTCGCGTCAGTTCATCGTTTCTGAAATTAGGATTGGCGCTCTGAAAGACCAGAGGATAGCGCGCCAGTTGATCGACAACGGGAACATCATCTAGCCATAAGGGGCGAAGCCGCAAGTGAAGTTGATCAAAGGGCAGGAGCGTGAAGCTTGCCTTGTCCCGCCATAGCGTATAGAAGAGTTTGTCGTCGGGCACAATCCGAGTGCGCGGATGCAATTCAATGCCGTGCCCGCGCAAACTTTCGGAGTGCGATTCGCCGAGGACCAGGCGTTCATCAAACTGGCTCGCAATCAGGGCACCTAAATCCGCCGAATCAATCGAAGCGCGCAGGGCGCCGAAGCCAGCGGCGGGCAGCCACAATTCGACGCCGCGCTCGGCTCCTGCGGTTTCCGCCGAGGCCGTTTCGCCATCGCCGGCAAAAGCGCTGGCGTAGAATTGGAGATAGTCGTCAACGAATCGCCGCCAGGTCGCTTCGCTGTGATCGCCGCCGGCATGCACGACGTAATCGTGTGGTACCTCGCCCTCCTGCAAGATGATCCGCATCTGCTCGATACCATCGGACGCGTGATCGTTCGTGCCCCGGTCCAGCCATAATCGCAGATGCGTGTCGTGGCGGAGCTGCCGCGCCAGATAAAGCGGGTTGTCAGCCGGCTCGGCATGATCGCGATCGAAGTAGGGACTGTGTCCGCCAATGGCGATGAAGTCGTTGGGGAAACGCAAGCCAAGTTGGTAGGCCCAGAAGCCGCCGCGCGAGATTCCGCCAATCGCGCGGGCGCCATTGGCGCGATAGCGCCCTTCCGCCTGGTTGACCAGATCGCGCAGGATTGCGTCGTAGCTGATGCCGTTGAAGCGGTTGCGATTGGCAATTGACCCGCCATAAGGCATCAGCACGATCATTGGCGGGGCGCTGCCTTGATGTATCGCGCTCTCCAACGAATTGAGAAATCCCAGGCGCGTCCATTGACTGTCGTTGGCATCCGAGCCGTGCAGCAGCAGCAGCAGCGGATACCTCTCCTCCAGCGCATCATAGCAAGGCGGCAGATAAATCGTGTATTTGCGCTCGTGGCTGGATACCGAGCTGAAATAAGTCTCGCGCGAGAGCGTTCCAGCGACGGCGCAGTCATCGTCTTGCGCTTCCAACCGGAGCGCCGCCGCCATACTTGCAATCAGAACGATGGCAATAACAGGGATCAGCCGCTGCAAAATGATTCCGTCACCTGTAATGAATGATGAATGATGCGCCGACGATAAGCATTAGCGTCGGAAAGAATCAGCCTTCTTCCGACATTTCACCAAGCCGATAACCGATGCCGCGCACGTTGACGATGAGTTCAATGTCACCCAGGCGCTTCAGCTTTCGACGCAGGTTGCTGACATGCGGGCGTATGACTTCGCGCGCCTCCGTCTCCTTCGCATGATAGCCCCGCACCTCGCGCACCAGTTCCTGGCAGGACACCACGCGACTGCGGTGCGCCGCTAGATAGAGCAACAGGTCGAATTCCGTTGGCGTCAAGCCGACCGATTGCGTATCGGATTCAATCTGGTATTTGCCGGGCAAGACGGAAAGCGAACCCAAACTGATGGTGTTGCCACGCGGGCTCCTGCGTTCATGCACTGTCGCCGCTCCCGTTTTCAATTCAAGCTCAACGGCGCCGCCTGCATCGGATGCTTCATGCGCCAGTTCTGAGACTGATCGCTCGATGGTATTCAAGAGTCGGCGGCGGCGCGACAAGCTGCGCGCGTTCTCGATCCCGCGTTCCACACTCTCCAGGATAGCCTCGCTTGAGCAGGGCTTGGTCAAATAATCGTGCGCGCCCAGCCGAAGCGCGTCTATCACGGTTTCGACCTGCGCCTCCTCGCCCATCAGCACGACCAAAGCCTCAGAAGACTGCTGCTTGATGCCGCGCAAGACCGCTAAGCCGTCGATGCCCGGCAATTCAATTTCGCAGAGTACGAGGTCGAAGTCAGTCTTGTCGTAGCGCGCAAGCGCCGCTTCGCCGCTATCCACTTCGGAAACCAAGTAGCCGACCCGCTGCAAGGATTTGCTCACGGTGTAGCGATTTACGCCATCAGCATCGACAAGCAGAAGTCGCATGAGCTGTCTCTCAGCCATTGTGGCCGCCTGGGGCCCGATACAAACGCTTTATTCAAATTATATAAGAGTGGCTGTCGTCGCGAAAATACATTCACCATTAATTCGCTGTTCCGGCGTGGTGATTATGCGAGCGAAAGCATCACAGAATCGGGCGCTTGTTGTTGCAGGCGCGTGGCATCGGCCAAATGCCAGTTTTCGCCAAGGCAGATCGCGATTACTTCGCCATCGGCACAGACCAGCGGGATGCGATCGCGGATCTCACGCGGGATTTTGCGGTCGATCATCCAGCGCTTGATCTTTCGCGAATGCCCGCCCATTCCCTTTGGGGCGAAGCGGTCGCCGGGCCGCCGGGTGCGCAGCCGCAATTCAAGCTCGTCCGCCAGCCTTAGACTGACTCCTTCATCTCCCTCACCCTCGGCGGGCGACAGTCGGATCGACAAGCCGTATTCAAGAAACGTCATGCCAAGCGCTATCCGCTTGTCAATGCCTGCCGGGATCAATCGATAACTTTCAAAGCGCATGTCGGCGTCTTTCCGTTCGATGCTGATCCCGTCATATCTCAGACATATTTGTACCGCGCCGCTCATATCACGCCGATCCCCGACGCGCGCCGCTTGCGACCAGGCGACCAGATCAAGCACCAGGTCGTGCGATAAAGCCGCAGGTTCCGGCGCAACCACCTTGTAGGCCTTTATCACAAAACGCCGTTGCAGCGCGGAATGCAGGCTCGCGAAATCATCCGTCCCGATTTGCCAGCGCCCGGGGGAAATGCGCAGCTTTGGCATTACATCCCTGTCGAAGCAGGCGGCTAAGAATTCCTCATCCACCGCTGCCGACTCGGTCAACCGTTCAATTGCGCGCAGCAGGTCGGGGTTCAGGCGCGCCAGCCGGCTGACAATCTCGTGTCGCACGAAGTTCCGGCTGTAGCTGATATCGGCATTTGTCTCGTCGAGCCGAAAGGGCAGCTTGTGCTGGCGGCAATAAGACGCCAAGTCGTCCTTCGAAACGCCTAAAAGCGGGCGCAGCAAGCGAATGTCCTGTTGCCCCGGCATGCGGGATACAACGCGCATGCCGCGCAAGCCGCTTAAGCCGCTGCCGCGGGCGATATTCATCACAATAGTCTCTGCTTGGTCCAGCGAATGATGACCAACAGCGACGCACGCGCTGCCCTGCTTGCGCGCTACCCGCGCCAAGAAAGCATACCTTGCGCGCCTCGCCGCCTGCTCGAGCCCGATTCCCCAATCGGCGGAATGCCGCGCGACATCCGCGTTATCGATCGTATATGGCAGCCTCCAGCGCGCCGCCAACTCCGCCACGAATTCCAAGTCACTCCGTCCGGCTTCGCCGCGAAGCCCGTGATTGAGCGAGGCCACGTGCAAATCGATGCCTAGCGCTTCTCTCAATTGTATAAGCAGATGAAGCAGCGCCACCGAATCGCCGCCGCCGGATACCGCGACAACCGCCAACTCGCCGTCGGCGAAAGCCTCGTGCCGCCTCAATGAATTCAATACCGCTTCCAAGAGCATCGCGCGCCTGGCTGCATATCGTTTTGGTCGCTTCCGCGCCTCAATCATAACCTCGCGCATACAGCTTGTGAACGATGCGCCAATCGGTGCTATATTTGATTGAAGCGAATAATTCAATTGCTAGCGTTGGCGTAACCTTGAGCGCGGTCAAAATTCGTTAATGTTGTACTATGATATAATGCGCGGCGTACGCGTTACGTCGAGGATTCATTAGTGCTAAGTCCCCTGGATTTCCTCTTCGGGCTATTCTCGCTCGACATTGGCATAGACTTGGGTACTGCGTATACCTTGGTTTACGTGCGTGGCAAAGGCATCGTCATTAATGAACCCTCCTTCGTGGCCATTGACCGCAAGACCAGGGCGCCTATCGAAGTGGGCGCCCGCGCCAAAGAAATGTGGAGCAAGAACCCGCGCGATATCCTGATCGTGCGGCCCCTGCGCGATGGCGTCATCAGCGAATACGAAATCACCGCCCGCATGTTGGATTATCTGATAAAGAAAGCGCATGAGCAAAGCTGGGTGCCGGTGCCCCGCCCCCGCGTCGTGGTCGGCATACCGAGCGGCGTTACCGAAGTCGAGAAGCGCGCCGTTATTGAAGCGACCTTGGACGCCGGCGCGCGCGAAGCCCACTTGATCGAAGAGCCGGTGGCGGCAGCTATCGGCGCCAATTTGCCTGTGCTTGAAACCCGCGGCAGCATGGTGGTTGATATCGGCGGCGGCACGACCGAGGTCGCTCTTTTTTCGCTCGGCGGCATCGTCATCAGCCGTTCGATTCGCGTGGCTGGCGACGAAATGGATGAAGACATCGTGCAGCATTTGCGCAACAAACACAATCTGCTGATAGGCGAGCCGACCGCCGAGAAAGCCAAGATTGATATCGGCTCCGCCTTTCCGCTGCCGCAAGAACGCACCTACATGGTCAAAGGCAGAAATCTGACCACCGGCTTGCCAGATTCAGTCGAGGTCAGTTCCATCGAAATCCGCGATGCGATTGGCGGCTCCGTCAGCATCATCATCGACACGGTTAAAGACGCTCTCGACGATACGCCGCCGGAATTGGTCGCTGATCTTATGGAGAGCGGCATCACCATTGCCGGTGGCGGCGGGCAGCTGCGTGGCTTGGGCGAGCGCCTGCGCGAAGAAGTCAATATCCGGTCATGGCTCGCCGATGACGCCATGACTTGCGTGGCTCGCGGCGCCGGGCGCGTTCTCGAAGATTACAACAACCTGCGCCGCCTGCTTACAGGACCCGAGCGTGGCAGTACGCGCCACTGACCTTGAACCGGCGCCGACGTTCCACGCAGGGCCGCCGGTCGCGCTGTTCAGGCTCGTCCAGCCAGTAGAACTACGCCTCAGGCGCAGCCCCGGCGCGCGATCCCCAAACCGTTGCATAGTTTTCTGAATCAGCGACCGGCAAGTTCTGTCTTGCCCTTGCTTATGCTAACATAGGGCTAAAGGCGCAGGCGGGAGATCCATAGATTGAGAAGCATTCGCCAACCCAGCCGACTTCTGGCGCTGCTGTTGATGCTCAGTCTTTGCGGTGGCTTGGCGTTTTTGAGTATTGCGGGAGTACTGACGCCGGTGGAGGGCGTCGCCGCCCTGCCCTTGAACGGGATATCCGGAATGTTCAATCGCGCGGCGCTTTCGCTCAACTCCGCTTTGGAGGAACTCAACAATCTGGGGCAGCTGCGCGAACGGATCGCCGCGCTGGAAGAGCAGCTTGCCTTGCGCCAGGTCGAGTCGATAGAACTGCGCGAGGCCGCCAGCGATTACGTGCGACTGCGGGATCTGCTCAACTACACCGCGCCCCTGGAAGACCAGGAATTCCTGCCCGCGGATGTCATCGCTATCGAACAGACCGGTATCGCGCGCAGTATCATCATCAACCGCGGAACGCGCGACGGCATTGCGATTGGCATGCCGGTTACGACTGAATTGGGATTGGTCGGTCGCATCATTCGCGTCAGCGCCAACGCGGCGCAAGTGCAGCTGATCAACGACGAGAACAGCGCCGTCAGCTCCCGCCTGCAAACGACGCGCGCGCATGGCAGCATCATCGGCCAAGCCTCCGGTGTGCTGCGGCTGACGATGGTTGATCTGGACGAGGTGATCGAGCAGGGCGATTTGGTCATTACATCGGGCTTGGGCGGCAATTTCCCGCCCGATATCGTGGTCGGCCAAGTGACGAGCGTGCGTCAATTCGAGTTTGAGCTTTTTCAAGAAGCGGAAGTGCGCAGCCTTTTCGACTTTGACACGCTGGAGCTCGTGCTTGTCATCACCAGTTTTGAACCCATAGACCTGTCCGTTTTCGAGGCGCCTTTAGGGAACTGATATGGGACGCTATTTGTCCATCGGCGTTTTGGGCTTGGCGGCGGCGCTCTCCGCCAGTTTCATCCCGCAATTCATCGCTTTTGCGGCTGCGCTCTTCAGCAACTTCACGCCGATTCTAGACGATTCGCGGGGCCAGCTGAGCCTGATTATGCTTCTGGTGATCTGCTGGTCGCTGCGCGCTAGCCTGGCGGATGCTTTTGTGTGGGCGCTGGTCGGCGGCATCATGCTGGATCTGCTGTCGATCTTGCCAATAGGCACGTCGTCGGCGGCGCTTGTCATGATCGTGTTCGTCGTCAATGGCGTCGGTCAGCAGTTGCTGCGCCTCCGCATCCTAATCCTATTGACAATTACCGCGTTCGCGACCGTTTTCATGACAGCCTATACCCTCATAGCCCTGGTGTTGTTGGGCAATTCTTACGATATCCCGATGCTGGCGCGTTTCATGCTTTTGCCGACGATGATCTTCAATCTTGTCAGTGTATTGCCCATATACGCCCTGGTTCGCATGGCGCAACGGCGGCTTGAAGGCGGCCTGCAGATTGCGCCTCACAGTTTGACCCTCGGTACGGAAATGGCTAGGCACGAGTGAAATCCAACAGACTGATTCCATTTCAAGCTTGGCGCCTGACTTTCTTTCAAGCGGTTATCTTCGCCGTCTTCCTGATTTTCGGCATCCGCATGTACGAATTGCAGGTTGTAGAGCATGATGAATTTGAGTTGGTCGCCGATGAAAATCGCTTTAGCCAGCTGCCGATTGCGTCGCGGCGCGGCGCTATATTCGATCGCAACGATCAACGCCTCGCCTTCAACGTGCCCGCCTATAACGTAACCATCGTTCCGGCGCAGCTTCCCGATGACGTGGAGGCGGAGCTGGATGTGTACAACCGTTTGTCGGCGCTGGTCGGCGTGCCGCCGACGCGCGAAATCGCGGAACAGTCGGGACAGCTTGTCCGCAGCATTGAAGACCTGGTCGAAGAAGGCGAAGGCATTGAGCCCTTCAGGCCAGTGATCATCGCGCTCGATGTCCCGCAGTTGGTCGCTATGCAAATTCTGGAAGAACGGATTTACATGCCAGGCGTCGATGTGGAACCGGTCGCTGTTCGGGAATACCCCACCGGCGCCTTAACGACGCATATCATCGGATATATGGGTCCGATTCCGGCGGAAGAAGCGACCGAATTAGCAGCCTTGGGTTACAACCCCGCCTTTGACCGCATCGGCTACGAAGGTATTGAGCGCTACCTGGAAGCGCGTCTGGCGGGCCAGCGCGGCTCCATTCTCCGCGAGGTTGATGTCGCGGGCGAAGTACTCAGGGTTGTTGCTCAGGTTGATCCGACGCCCGGCCAAAATGTCCGGCTGACGATTGACACTGATTTGCAGGCTTTTGCCCGCCAGGCGCTGATCGATCAGCTGGAGGAGTTGAATACGACGGCTGGGCGCACGGTATCGCAGCAAGGCGTCGTCATTGCCATGGATCCGCATACCGGCGAAGTGCTTGCGCTCGTTAGCTATCCCAGTTATGACAATTCACGATTCGCGCGCGCAATCGATGTCCCGTACTTTCTCGAGATCGTCGCCGATCCGCTGTTTCCTCTGCTGGACAAGACGATCAAGGGACAATATCCGCCGGGTTCCGTTTGGAAAGTGATAACGGCTGCAGCGGTATTGGAAGAGAAAGTCATTGATCCGGACACGCTGCTGCTGGACGAGGGCCAGCTGCTGCTGGAAAACCGCTACGCGCCGCTGGACCGCGCGGCCGCCCAGCGCTTCGTCTGTTGGCTGCGCGAGGGGCACGGCCGCGTGGATATGATTCGCGGAATCGCCTGGAGCTGCGATGTGTATTTCTACCAGATTGGCGGCGGCAATCCTAACCTCTCCGCACAGACCATTCGTCCGGGCGGTCTGGGCATTGACGATCTTTTTCGCTATGGCACCGCATTCGGCATCGGCAGCGAATTGGGAATCGAACTCCCCTTCGAGAATCCCAATCGCATGCCCGACCCGGACTGGAAGCGCCGCAATCAGGGAGAAAGCTGGTCGACCGGCGACACCTACAACGCCGCTTTTGGCCAAGGTTATGTCAACGTCACCCCGTTGCAGTTGCTAGCGTCTGTCGCCGCGACAATCAATGGCGGCGTCCTCTATCAGCCGACGGTCATTCGTGAATTTCTCGATGAAGAACGTCAGGTCATAGAAGGATTTCAGCCGAAAGTCCTGCGCACCATCAATCGCGAAATGATGAGGACCGGCGACGAATTGACCTTGCTGCTGTTGGAAGATATGTTGATGAAGGGCGAGTCTAGCCTAGCTTGCGTCTGCGAGCCCAATTCGAGGTGGTATGATCCGTTTCGCTGCGATCCGGCAGGCTATCGCAATACGGTCGACATAAATCCAGACCCAGCCATTGAAGACTTGCAAACCTACCGCATTCATATTCCGCTGAACTACAGCTTCAACGGTTCCGTGTGCCAGCAAGTGAGATTTCGCACGGTAAACAACCCGTATATTCCGCCTTTTGTTTCCGATGACACCCTGGATCTGGTTCGCGAAGGCATGCGTGAGGCGGTCATCGGCGAGGGCGGTACAGCCAATCCGGCCGTTTTGCCATTTATTGAAGTCGCTGGTAAAACGGGCACCGCCGAATACTGCGATGACAACGCCTGGGCGCTCAATCTTTGCGTCCCCGGTCAATGGCCCGCCCATGCCTGGTATACCGGATACGCGCCCTACGACGACCCCGAAGTCATCATCATCGCCTTTGTCTATAACGGCGGCGAGGGCTCGCAGGTGGCGCTGCCAATAGTGCGCCGGACGATGCAAGAATATTATCGTTTGAAGGTCGAGCGCGACGGCTTTCCCTTAGAAGCTCCCGGCGGCGAGGCTTAGCGTGCCGCAGCTGACAGCCGGGCGGCGTCAATGGCTTCGCCAATGGTTCCCCGCCCTCTTGACCGCCGCTGTCGCCTGGCTGCTGATGCTGACGCTGGGCGACACGCCAGTCGCGCGCGCCTCAGGATTGGCTCTGGCAATACTTGGCGTGACTGCCGGGATGCGCCGGATGGGGTTCGTCGCCTCGATCGCGGGCGGATTGACGCTAGCGCTGTGCCCGGTATTTTGGTCGCAAACTGGCGGCGGCCAGTCACAGCCGGCGACGATCGTCATTGCCGCAGGCGCCGCGGTTTTGGTCATGCTAGCCGCTACGCGCCTGCTGAAGCGCAGCGAATACGGCATTGGTTTGGGGATTGTCCTTTTCCTCGTCATCTTTTGGAGCCAAATCGGCACCCCGCAGAGCCTGCGTCTGACGGGCATGGTTACCGCTTGGCTGCTCTACCTGCTGGTGGACATGATCTTGCTGACCAATCCTCGCCCAGGCATAAAGCCGGCGCGGAATCCAAAACCCTGGCACACCGGCGGGCTGCTTTTTTTGTTCGCTGTCGGCACCATCAATGATCCACTTGTGACCCTGCTCGCGCCGGCGCTTTTGCTCGCGCTTTTCCTGTCATACGCCAAACTGCCCGCCTGGTATTGGCTCGGCCTGCTTGTTACGACTGCCGTCGGCGGTTATCTGCTCCTTCGCGCCTATGTCTCCCCGACGCCTTCCCCGCTGGAATTCTGGGGCTGGCGGGAGGCGGCGCGCTGGATCGAACTGGGGCAGTTGGTCATCGCGCAGTTCAGCATCTTTGGCATCGTCCTAGGCGTCATTGGGCTGGCGCGCCTATCGCGCTGGTATCCGCCCTTGGGCACCGTAACCATGATCGCCTACGCAGCCTATATTTTCTTCGGCTTGACGTACCGCGCCAGCCATCGCGAAGTGCTGCTCTTCCCAATGATTATCATCCAGGTCATGTGGATGACTTACGC
Source organism: Chloroflexota bacterium (assembly GCA_028875185.1). GTDB lineage: Bacteria > Chloroflexota > Anaerolineae > Aggregatilineales > Phototrophicaceae > UBA6055. Next base: position 107,106 of record JAPPFH010000110.1, read on the forward strand.
TGTCAATACCATCGGCCAATGGGTGAACAAGTCGCTGGCGGACGAATCGGGCCGCTGGATTCACATTGTTTCATTGGGCTACTTTCTGCTCCCGGCGTTTTTGCTTTTGGCAATACTGCGAAGCTGATGTTTAGTATCAGAGTGAAGTGGTGAGGGTCTCGGTGGAATATGTCCGGGTTTTC
>JAPPFH010000100.1 GCA_028875185.1 Chloroflexota bacterium
CCCGGAAAACTTTCATACTGAGCCGCACCACCTCACTACAGAACCTAACAACTAGCTCGCTGGGGAAGGGGGTTGGGGGGATGGGGTGGACAAGCGCGGCAGCACGACTCAGTAGTGTACAAAACTTGCAACATTTCCATCGCAACCGGGATAAGCCCATGACCGCATACGATGACCTGAGGGCGCGCATCGCCGAGTGCCATGACCTGTTCTGCATACTCAACATGCTGAAATGGGATATGCGCGCGATGATGCCCGCCGCTGGCGCCGCTAGCCGGGGGGCGCAGTTGGCGACGTTGAGCAAACTGGCGAAGTCGATCTTCATCAGTGATGAAACAGCGCGCCTGCTGGATGCCGCCGAAGCCGAAATCGAAAGCGCCGACCCCGATTCTTATAAGGCGCGCGCCTTGCGGCAGACCCGCGACGCTTACGAAATCCAGCGGCGCATTCCAGCAGGCTTGGTTGGGCGGATGGCGGCGCTCGGTCCGGAGTCGGAAGCGGTGTGGGCGCGCGCTAAAGACGAGAACGACTTCGCCGCCTTCAAGCCCTACCTGCAACAGATGCTTGCGCTAAACATCGAGCTGGCGGAAGCGATCGGCTACGCGGATCACCCCTTCGACGCGCTGATCCGCCAGTTTGAACCCGGGATGACCGCCGCGCAGCTCGAGGTAATCTTCGCCGAATTGAAAGCCCGCATCCTGCCGCTGCTGCAGCGGATTGTCGCAGCCGACGCGCCGCTGCCGCTCGACCTGTGGGAAGCGGAATACGACCTGGCAACGCAGAAAAGTCTCTGCCTGGAAATGGCGGCATTGATCGGATTCGACTTCGAGCGCGGACGGCTGGACAGCGCGCCGCACCCCTTCGAGATTTCATTCACGCGCGATGATGTGCGCATCACCACCCGCTACGATGCCAACTATCTGCCGATGTCGCTTTTCGCCGCGCTGCATGAAGCGGGCCATGGGCTATACGAGCAGAATATCGCGCCGGAATTGACTCGAACGGCGCTAACCGCCGATTTCCTCGGGCAATACGCTGTCGGCGGCGCGAGCTTTGGCGCGCATGAATTTTCCTCGCGACTCTGGGAGAATCAGATCGGGCGCAGCCGCGAATTCTGGCGCCTGCATTTTGGCCGCGCCCAGGCGCTCTTTCCTGAGCAGCTGGCGGCCGCGGATGCCGAGCTTTTCTACCGCGCGGTCAATCGCGCGCGTCCCAGCCTAATCCGCGTCGAAGCTGATGAAGTTACTTACAATCTGCATATCATGCTGCGCGCCGAGATCGAGATGGCGCTGCTGGAAGGCGCGATCGCGGTTGATGATCTGCCGGAATTCTGGAATGCCAAGATGCAGGACTACCTCGGGCTGGCGCCGCCCGACGACCGGCGCGGCGTCTTACAAGATGTGCATTGGTCTTTTGGCGGCTTCGGCAACTTCCCTTGTTATACCATCGGCAATATCATGGCGGCGCAAGCGTTGGCGGCCGCGCAGGCGCAGATGCCCGATCTCGCGGCGAGGCTGGCGGCGGGCGATTATCAGACGCTGCTGGCTTGGCTGACTGAGAATTTCTACCGGCATGGACGGGCTTATGGCACTGACGAGTTGCTGACGCGCGCCACAGGCGAGGGGCTGAATACGGCGCCGCTGCTGGATTATCTCGAAGGGAAATATACTGATTTGTACGACTTGAATTAGCGAAAGCGCTTAACTCGGTTGATGCGAGAATAAGTCCGAGTCATAACCGCTGTCGCTGCGCCCGGTCGGGCTGGGCATGGCGAAGCGCGCGCCATCCAAGATTTCGCGCACGGTCAGCATTTGCATGCGCGGGTAGATTCTGCCTTCGATTTCGATTTCGCCAACCAGCGCCATCTTCTGCTTGAAGTTCTTTTCCTGCTGTTTGCCCGGTTCATGCAGGATAATCAGCCCCGCCATCTGGACATTGTCATAACGCAGGACGGCGCCCAGATAGCCGATAGCGGCAATGCCGACATTCGTCCCGCCTTTGACCTCTAATGCCAGGCACTGCAATACATCTTCGCCTGGCATATCAAAATAAATGCGCCCGTCAATGCCGTCATCCGCTGTCTTCTTGACATTGACAAAGCCCTCAACCTGCTCGACGCACCACTTCTGAAATTGATAAGGGTCTTGCCGCCAAAGCTCCAGCGCGCCTTCCCAATTCTGCGGAACGCCTTCAATGGCATAATCTTTTCCCTGCGCCAGATGCAGGCGGTCTTGCATGCGGGCGCGGGCGACGCGCTTGATGGCGTGGATGGTTATGTCGATGCCGAGCCACTGACGTCCGAGGCGCTCGGCCGCTTCGATTGTGGTGGCGCAGCCGCAGAAGGGGTCGAAGACGACATCGCCGGGATTGGAAGATGCGCGGATGATGCGGTCGAGCAGGGCGACCGGCTTCTGCGTGGGATAGCCGAGGCGCTCTTTGTGATTGCCGGTTAACGCCTGAATGTCAGTCCAAAGATTTGGAATCGGAACGCCCTTGGACTCGTCCAAGTAGACTTTGCGCTCGGGAATCCCTTTGCCGTCGCGTCCTTGCCTTATCCGATTGTCCGCTTCAAGCTCGTACATCCTTGCTTCTGGATATCGCCAAATTCGCCGGAATCCTCGAAATTCGTAATCGTACCCGCCGCCAGAGAGACCGCCGGCATGCAAGGGCGCGGTACGATAGCGCCCTCGCTCGTCTTCATGACGATAAGATTTTCTTACATATTCAGGATCGAGAGGCAATCGTACATCATTCCAAACCCCTTTACCGTCTATTGCGTAATAGTGAATCACATCATAGACGCGTCCAGGTTTCTTCGCGTCATTATGCGATCCATATCGCCGCCAGACGATTTGGGCGCGCAAGTTCTTCGCGCCAAACAGTACATCCATCACGATTTTCAGATAATGCGCGGCGCTGTCGTCGCAGTGCAGATAGATGCTGGCTGTCGGCTTCATCATGCGGCGAACCCAGACCAGGCGTTCAGTCATGTAAGCCAAATAAGCCGCCATATCCGGCTGCAAGTGAACCAGCCCAGTCAGCGTGGCGGATAGAAAATTGGCGCCATGCCCGTTGATGCCATGCTCGCTCAGCAGCAGCGGCAGGTCGCGGATTATCCGCAGCCCATCAGTAGCCAAGACCCAGGTATCGGTATAGGCTTCCACCTGGTCGGGCAAAGGGCGGCCCGTCTCGTCCTTATAGATTGAGTTGTAATCTTCATTTGAATTAAAGGGGGGATCAAGATAGACCAAGTCGACGCTGGCGGGCTGCATCTTCTCCCGCATTATCGTGAGGCAATCGCCGTAGTATAATGTGTTCATGTCCGCCGCTCCTTGCGCTGCTCGCCTAAGTAAAACAGAAAGACGATTAATACTCAAGCGCGGAGGGAAATAACCGTAAATGACGGACAAACTGCCCTATAAAGACGCCAACCACTCCATCGACGAGCGCGTCGACGACCTGCTCGCGCGCATGACCATTGAAGAGAAAGCCGGCTTGATGTTTCACACGATGGTGATGGTCTCGCCCGATGGCGCGTTCAACCCCGATATTGGCGCCTTTGGCTTGGCGAGCATCGGCGAGATGCTGGACAAACACATGACGCATTTCAACCTGGTCGGCGCTGCTGATGCGAAATCGATGGCCGCCTGGGTTAATCAGCTGCAGGCGCTGGCGGCAAGCAAACGATTGGGCATCCCGGTCACGCTGTCAAGCGATCCGCGGCACAGCTTCAACGAAAATCCCGGCGCGCATATGGCGACCGCAGCCTTCTCGCAGTGGCCCGAAGCGCCCGGCTTTGCCGCCATCGGCGATGAAGCGCTGGTGGAGCAATTCGCCGATATCGCCCGCCAGGAATATCTCGCCGTTGGCTTGCGCGCGGCGCTGCATCCCATGGCCGACCTGGCGACCGAGCCGCGTTGGGCGCGCGTCAATGGCGCCTTCGGCGAAGACAGCCAAATGGCGGCGAAGTTGACAGCGGCTTACATCCGCGGCTTTCAAGGCACGGAACTGGGCGCCGAGAGCGTCGCCTGCATGACCAAGCACTTCCCCGGCGGCGGTCCACAAAAGGATGGCGAAGATTCGCATTTCGCTTATGGCCGCGAACAAGTCTACCCGGGCGAAAACTTCGATTATCACCTGCCGCCTTTCGAAGCGGCTTTCGAGGCTGGCACTGCCATGATCATGCCCTACTACAGCATGCCAGTCGGCACTGAGCACGAGGAAGTCGGCTTCGCTTTCAACAAGGGCATCATCACTGGGCTGCTGCGTGAGCATTACGGTTTTGACGGTGTGGTCTGCACCGACTGGGGACCGCTGACTGATGCCAAGATCATGGGCTCAGTTTTTCCGGCGCGCGCCTGGGGCGTCGAGCACCTCAGCGTCGCCGAGCGCATGCTCAAAGCGCTCGACGCCGGTGTGGATCAATTCGGCGGCGAAGCCTGCCCTGAGTTGCTGGTCGAGCTAATTCGCGGCGGGCGAGTCAAAGAAGCGCGTATCGATTGCAGCGCGCGCCGCCTGCTGCGCGACAAGTTCCGCCTGGGCCTCTTCGAGAATTGCGCTGTCGATGAAAGCGCCGCCGCGCGCATCGCGGGCAATCCCGCCTTCCGCGCCGCCGGCGAACTGGCGCAGCGCAAGTCCATCGTCTTACTGAAGAACAGCGGGCTGCTGCCCCTGCGCGGTCAGCCTAAATTGTATGTCGAGAATATTCAGCCGGATGTCGCCGCGCGTTATGGTGAGGTGGTCGCTGAGCCGAGCGCGGCCGATATCGCCATCCTACGCTTGAGCGCCCCCTTTGAGCCACGAAATGACATTTTCCTGGAGAGCTTCTTCCACGCCGGCGACCTTGATTTCAAAGAGCCGGAGAAGAGCCGCCTCTTGTCTATCATGGCGCAGACGCCGACCATCGTGGATATCCATCTTGATCGGCCCGCGGTCATGCCCGAGATCGCCGCCGCCTGCGCTGGTCTGGTGGCCAATTTCGGCGCGAGCGACGCCGCCGTCCTCGATATCATCTTTGGGCGCTTTAAGCCCAGCGCGACGCTGCCCTTCGAATTGCCTTCATCCATGGCTGCCGTCCGCGCGCAGCATCCCGATGTGCCGCACGATTCGAAAGATCCGCTGTTTCCGTATGGATTCGGCTTGACCTATTAGCGCATTTTCCGCAGGAGCAGATGATGAAAATCACCGATGTCAAAGTTTACTTGGCCAAGGAATGGCGCACCTTCTGCTTCGTCGTGGTGGAGACCGATGAAGGCATCAGCGGCTTGGGCGAAGCAGGCATAACCGGGCGCGAGCTGGCGGTGCAGGGCGCCATCGAGCACTTCAAACCCCTGCTCATCGGACAGGACCCTTTCCGCAGCGAGCATCTGTGGCAGGTGCTGTTTCGCGGCGGTTTCTTCCCGGCGCAGCGCATCTTAACCGCCGCTATCGCCGCTATCGACATCGCCCTATGGGATATCAAGGGCAAGGCGCTGGGCGTGCCGGTTTACGAATTGCTGGGCGGGCGGGTTCGCGATCGCGTGCTCACTTACAATCACAACATTGGCGATTCGATCGAGGAACTGGTCGACTGCTGCCAGCGCTCGCTGGACGACGGCTGGAAGGTGCTGCGCTGGGGGCTGGAGCATGGAGTTGGCGGCATCCTCGAGCCGGGCGACGCCGTGCGCCGCGCCATCAGCGAGATCGAAGCGCTGCGCCTCGCGCTGGGCGATGAAGTCAAGCTGGCCATTGATGTGCATACACGCCTTGATCCGCCAGACGCGGTCTGGCTCTGCCAGGAATTCGAACAGTATCGCCCGTATTTCGTCGAAGATCCGCTGCGGGTGGAGAATTCGCAGTCGTATCGGGGCTTGCGCGCGCGCAGTACCGTGCCATTGGCGGCTGGCGAACAATACAATTCCAAGTGGGAATTCCGCCAGGTGGTCGAAGAAGAATTGATCGATTACGCCCGCGTCGACCTCTGCATCTGCGGCGGGCTGACCGAAGCCAAGAAGATTGCCGCCGCCTGTGAAACGCACTATATCAATCTCGCCGTGCACAATCCCATCGGTCCAGTCGCCACCTCCGCATTCCTTCATCTCAGTCTATCCGTGCCCAATTTCGCCGTGCAAGAGCTGCCGCGCCGCCCCGGTGAAAGCATGCCCGATCTCGTGGTCAATCAGCCGGAATGGGAAGACGGCTATCTGCTGCCACCGACAGCGCCCGGCTTGGGTATCGAACTTGATCCAGACGCGCTTGGCAAATATCCCTTTGAATTGGGCGAACTGCGTCATCTGCGCCGACCTGACGGCTCGGTAACGAACTGGTAGAATACGCTATTGGACTAGGTTAATTCCACCGAGTACACTGAGAGCGGCTGATTCTTCCCGCATATTCGCGCATCGCTGGGAAGCGCCGGGGGCCAGCCACCGGGTCACGCGGACACTGAGCGCCGCTCGCCCGTACGTAGGGAACAAAATGTGGGTACGCCCGCGGACAGGGCGCGGGCTACATTTGCGAAAGGAATGAAATGATGAGCGAAGTACAACTGGTTTGGGAGATTCCTGCGGTCCTGGGCGAGGGGCCGGTATGGGTCGAAGCGGAAAACGCGCTTTATTGGGTCGACATCATGAGCAACAAGGTCCACCGCTTTGGCTTGGCGGACGGCGCCAAAACCACCTGGACTTTTGATTTCGCCGTAACCAGCCTCAATCCGCGGCGGGGCGGCGGTTTCGTCGGCACCATCGAAGACGGCTTCGCGGCGATAGACTTTGATGTACTCTCCGCCCAGCCAATTCAATTGCCGGAAGCGGACAAGCCCGGCAACCGCTTCAACGATGGCAAGGTCGATAACAGCGGGCGCTATTGGGCGGGCACGATGGATATCGCGCAAGCGGGCGAGACCGGCTCTCTCTATCGCCTCGACCCCGACCTGAGCGTAGAGCAAGTCGATACCGATTACATCATCTGCAACGGCCCCACTTTTAACGTCGACAACACAATCATCTACCACACGGACAGTATCAAGCGGATCATCTACGCGCTTGATATCGGCGCCGATGGCTCGCTCAGCAACAAGCGCGTCTTCACCCAATTCACCCGTGATGACGAGGGCGTTCCCGATGGCATGACGGTCGATAGCGAAGACTGCATCTGGGTGGCGCATTTTGGCGGCGCGCGCCTCACGCGTTACTCGCCGGCCGGCGAAATCTTGAATGTCGTTCCGCTGCCGGCGCTCAACATCACCAGCTGCGCTTTCGCCGGCGCCGCGTTGGATACGCTTTACATCACCTCCGCCAGCACCGCCATGTCGGACGAGCAACTGGCGGAATATCCGCTCGCGGGCAGCTTATTCAGTTATCAGCCGGGGGTGAAGGGGACGCCGACGCCGCTTTTCGCCGGTTGAGCAGACGCATGACGCCGTAAGCCGCCATTTCCGCCAGCAGCGGCGTGATCATTACGCGCGCTCTTGTATCCATGCAGGTGGTGCAGACGAGTACTGTGCCGGCGATGAAGTAGGCGCAGGGCAGCAGCAGAAACAGCGCGTCAACCCAGCGCCGCCGCCGCAGAAGCCGCCACAAGCCGACCGCGGCCGCGAGCGTAAGCGCGATATTCCAGAGCGCGCCAATTAGCGACAGTGGGCCCGTCACTTCAATTAAAGACTGATACAAGCCAAGCAGCGTCAACAGCGCATAGGGGCCCGGGTGGCGGAGTATCACTTCCAGCGCGATGTCTCGCATGGCGGCGTCGACCTTGCCCGTGCTAGCGCGGTGCTGCTGTTTCGTCCAGTCTTCCGTGATTGCGTCGGCATCATTGCCCAGCCGTTCTTCGACGCGGCGCGCCAGGTTCAGATCCACCGCCAGTGTATCCGCCCGTCCCTGCGCCAGATGCAGGGTGGCGGCCGCGCGATAATAAAGCAGGTTGTAGGCGCCTAGGCTGGTGAAGGCGCCGTTGTCGAATACGCGCGCATTGTGGCTCTGCCAGAGCCCCATGCCCAGCAGGGCGGGCAACGCGAGCGCCAGGGCAGCCAAGCCGCGCAGACCCGTCTGCCAGCGCGCGCCGATTATCCAGAGCCCAAGCGGAATCCAGAGCAGGTAAGCCGCCGGTCGCGTCAATGCGGATAGCGCAATCAGAGCGCCGGCGATCAATCCCCAGATCAAAGCCGCCGGCCGCGTTTCGGCTCGTCTCAGCGCCAGCAGCGCCACAAATGCCGCCGCGAGCAGCAGATTCGCCAGCGGCTCCGCCAGCAGGATGCCCGAGTATTTGATGCTGGTCGGGTCGAGCGCGACGATCAGCGCCGCCAACAGCGCGAGCTCCCGCGGCAGGCGCAATTGGCGCGCCAGCAAATGCGTGAGGGGAATGATCATGATCGCGAGCAGCTGGTTCAGCATGATCAGCAGTGGACGATTGACTTCCAGCGCGGCCGCCACCAGGGGATAAAGCGGGGGGCGCAGCAGAAAAACGCGATGGGTGAATGCGGTATCGCCCGCCAGGATTTGCTTTGCGGCGATGTGATAATCCCAATAATCGCCCGGGTAATCCAGATTGAGGGAGGGGCCATAGATGGCAGCGGTATAGGCGATGCGCAACGCCAAGCCGAGCAGGATGATCGCCGGAAGTGCAAATCTCGCCACAGTTTCCCCGTATTCCGATTGGCGGGACTCCCGCATTTTAGCATGGATGTGTTGGAAGTTGTTCGGTAGGCGTTTGGGAGCCTATGCTTTCAGCGCAAGCCCGGGGTGAAGCGCGTGCTTGCGGCTTGCGGCATGTGCAGGTGGGTGCGCCAGCGCGCCCGCCCGACTGCGCGATCAAGCCGGCCGTAGGCACTTGTAATTGCTCGAAGCGCAGCAAGCCTTCGCCCCTGGGCGCTTAGTGCTGAGCTTGCGCGCTCAGCCAGCGGAGGTTCTCCCAGCCGGTCTCATCGGCGACGAGGAGGGGGGAGGACCACTACAGGGGCTAACTCCCGTGCATCGCCCGCTTCCGCGCCAGCATCTTCTCGCGCGCTTCCGGGCTGCCATCATGGCTGGTGCCAAACCAGTAATCAAAAGGCATGCCCATCTCGCCGTAATTGCATTCGAAGTAGCGATGATGCAGCGAGTGGTAATAAGAGGCTCCCGACTTGACCTTCACACCGTCTTTGATCACGAAGTCATCAAAGCCGCCATGCCCCAGAATCGCGGCGAAAGTGGCGTGCTGCCCGTTCATCATCATATGGATGGGATGCGAAGCCACCACCCAGTGAATCAGCATGCAGGTGTAATAGAGCAGGTGCTCGATCGGGTGCATTGACAAGCCCGACCAGGGACCGATGTCGATGTTTCTATGATGCACATGGTGGGCGATCTTGTAGAAGAACTTCACATGCAGCAGGCGGTGCGCCCAGTAGAAGTGGAAGTCCCGCCAGAGCGGCACGAGCACGAGAATCACCAGGAACCAGACCGGCTGGGCGCGTGGGTCCACGAAGGGGATGATGCCGTTGGCATAAGCCCAGAGCATGACCACTTCAAAGCCGGTCCAAATCGTGCCAGCGCTGACGACGCTCCAGAAAACATTGTCGCGCACTTGGTCGTTCCACAAGAACTTTTTGCTCTTGCCCATCCAATTAGGCGACCACTTGTATTGGTAGCCCTGCGCCTTATTCGACCAAAGGCGGACGTGCAAAACGGTCGCTAAGGCGATCAACATCACCTGATTGCGGATGAAAACCTCGGCAATCCAGCCGACGCTGAATTCCTTCATGCGCGCCATCTCAGGCGTCAGGAACATCCAGGTCACCGTCGCCACGATCATATACATCAGATTGACGGGCCAGATATAGTCCTTCACCCACGTGGCAATCGCCCGCGGATTCGGCGGCCAAACGAACACCGGATTTGGGCCGATTTCTTTGTCCGGCTTCCAATAACCGCGCTCGTCACGCGGCATGCCGTCAATTAAGCCGTCTCTTTCAACGCTTACGTTCGCCATCGTAAACCTGCCTCAGAATTAGAAATATTTGGATGTTTCAAGCATAACGCAGGGTTGCGGCGAGCGCAAGATTGTCCGGCCAGAACGGTGGATCGTTTATTCACCGGCGGTATTCAAAACAATGCCCTGCATAAAATGCCTTTGAAGCGCAAAGAACAGGATAAGCGTGGGAATTGACGCTGTCAGCGCGCCGGCCATTTGTTGGGGGATGCTGCCCTTGCCGTAGGTGCCGGAGAGCATCGCCAACGATGTCATGACGGGCCGCACATCGTCTGACTTCGCCAGCACCTGCCCAAAGAGAAAATCATTCCATATCCAACTGAATTGCGTCACAAAGAGAAAAAGAGCGGGCGCCTTCGCCATGGGAAGCACAATGCGCAAATAGGTTTGAAAAGAAGATGCCCCATCCAACGATGCCGCTTCGATCACTTCCCCTTGCATGCCGATGAAGTAGTTGCGGAAGACAAATATACAGAAGGGCACAGCTATGGCTGAGTAGAACAGCAGCATTCCAAACCGCGTATCGTAAAGCCCTACCGACTGGTACAGCCCAAACAAAGGCATAAGATACATCTGAAAGGGGAAAATAGTGCCGCTGTAGATGATCAGAAACCAGAAGAATGGGAAGCGGATCTTCAGCATGGCAATGGAATATGCCGCCGATGACGCGGCGATGACGGCGGCTAAGGAACCGACAAAGGCGTAAATCAGACTGCTAAGGATCCCGTTGCCGATGCCTGACAATTCGGAAGCGGACGCAATGTTGTCGAAGATCATTGCGGCATTCTCTGGGAGAGCCAGGATTGCGCTCTGCGATTGCTCGATGGGCGTTTTCATACTGCTTAGCACAACGATAGCCAGCGGCGTAACCCAGACAATTGCGAACAAGCAAAGCAGCGCCAGCGCGAGGTAGCGCCCAAGACCGCGTTGCCCTATAGATCGTCTCTCTACCATAGGGCGCTTCGCTTCAAGGTCGCTCGCAAATAGAAGATAGAAAATGCGATAACAATCGTGGACAGTATCACCGCCACCGCCCCGGCATAACCCATTCGCCACATAATGAAAGCTTGACGGTACATCGTCACCGCCAAGGTTTCGGACGAGCGACCGGGTCCGCCTTGGGTCATCACCCAGACCAGATCAAAGGTCATAAAGCTTCCGATAACGGACATGATGACGACGATCGCCGTGATTGGTCGGAGCAGGGGCAGTTTGACGCGCCAGAAGATCAAGCGCTCGCCGGCGCCGTCTATCTTTGCCGCTTCGATGAGTTCGGGCGGTATTGTCTGCAAGCCTACGAGAAACAGCACCATGCTCGGCCCAAGCGCGCGCCATGAGGCAGCGACAATCATCGCCAGCGTGTTTGTCGGCGCGAAAACCAGCCATGGGCGCGTCAGCGCATCAAAGCCGACCCAGCGCAGCGTTTCATTCAAGACGCCATTGTTGGTGTAGACATAGCTCCAGATAGCGGCGACCACCGTCGTCGACAATATCGCCGGCAGATAGATGAGCGTTTTCAAGATACGCTGCCCGGGGATTCGCTCCAAAATCACCGCTAGCAGCAAGCCGCCCGCGACCGGCAGCAGCAAGCTTCCTCCAGTCCACACCAACGTATTTGAGAATGACCTGGTGAAAGTGGGATCGCGGATCGCGTCAATGTAGTTTCGCAAGCCGACAAAGCGGGGCGGGGTAATCAGATCCCAATCGGTAAAGCTAATCGCCAAAGTATGGGCGACCGAATATAGCAGCAGCCCGCCGACGAGCAGAAGCGCTGGCAACAAATATAGATAAGGCTCTATCTTGCGCAGCATCGCCTGCATTGGCGGGGGCGCTGCCGGCGACTTCCGGTCCAACGCTGTGACCGGGACCTCTTTACGAAGCGGCTCAGTGCTCACTTGGTTTTTATCGGGCAACCCGCCCGCCTGCAATCAAGATTGTTGGAGAGGCGCTTGACGGGCCTCTCCAGTTCCAGATTCTATTCGCTGCCGGCGCTTGCCCAATAGTCCTGAGCAATCTGCTCGGCGCCGTCCAAGGTCGTTTGCAAGGCGGTCGGATCCAACACAAACTGACCGAGCAAATCAACTACCTGTTCGACGATTTGTGGCGGCGTGGCTTCCCAATATCGCGTATAGAGCTCGTATTCGCCATTGGCGACCGCATTCGCCAGATCAACCAGATGACCCGGGCGCGTCTCTTCGGGCGCCAGCAGATTCGGTGAGTTGATGTCGCTGGTTTCCGCCCAGACCGTTTGCCCTTCTAAGCCCATGAAGTAATCGGCAAACTCGAGCGCGACATCGCGCTGCGGCGAATTTTCGGCAAGCAGCAGCGGACGTCCCTCAATGATCAGGCTGCGATTCCCCGCTTCTGTGATTCCCGGCATCACGAATATGCCATAGTCTTCACCGGCGATGAAACCGGCGCGCTCGAGGGAAGCTGTATACCAGTCGCCAATCAGAAACATGCCAAAACTGCCGTTCACAAATGGTTCCGCCCAGTTATCGGTGAAGTTGCCCGGCTGCGAGAAGTAGCCCGCATCCAGCAGATCGCGCCACTGCTCCATAATGGCGATTACTTGCGGATCGTTGTAGGCGGTCTCGCCGGTCATCACGCTCTGATAGAGGGCGGGATCAACGCGCACCATCATTTCTTCGAACCAGATGAAGCTGCACCAGCGGCAGCCGACCACGTCCAGACCAAAGGGGGTTACGCCATTGCTCTTCAGCGTTTCCGCAACCGCCATCAGTTCGTCCCATGAGGTCGGCGCTTCGAGGCTGTGTTCAGCGAAGACATGCTTGTTGTAAAAGACGATCCAGTAGTTAATCATCTTCGGCAAGCCATAGGCGCGCCCATCAAAGCCAAACGAACCCATCATGCTTGCCGGGTATTCGCCGTTGTCAATGTGCTTTTGCCAGATGTCGGTGACATCCGCAAGCAGCCCCGCGTCCACCAGGTCTTTCATGCGATAGCCAAACCACCAGTCAAACAGCGGAAAAGCGTCGTCGGTCGGCAGCGCGCCGCGCACCGCCGCTTGGTAAGAGTCCGTCGAGGTGAAAATTACCGTGTTGACGCCGATGCCTGTTGCGTCAAGCGATGCCTCGCTGACGGCATCCTGGCCCGCCTCGTGCCAAGCCGCGTCATTCGCCCAATCGATCGTGACCGGTTCATCCTGCGCGGCTATACTGCCACCCAGTAGCAAGGCGGGGATGAGCAGCAGCGCCATGAGCCGCGGCAAGAATTCGTTTCTGTTGCTATTCATGTCTTTATCTCCTCAAATAGAATCACTAGCGGGACAGACCTGGCTCATATTCTCATAGTCTATTCTCCTTTGATCTTCGTATCAAACCAGTCTTAGGTGAGCTTGATACAAGCGCGTAAACTCATCCCGGGGGCGTGACTTGAGAGCCGCAATATCGATTAGTATTTGACATAGGAATCACTTCCATGCCGATATCTTGGATTGATTGCGCGTCCGCGTCACACCAATGGTATGGGGGCTAACTGCTGTGCATCGTCCGCATTCTGGCCAGCATTTTTTCGCGCGCTTCGGGCGAACCGTCGTAGTTGGTGCCGAAGAGGTGATCAAGCGGAATCTCCGGCTCGCCATAATTGCACTCGAAATAGCGATGGTGCAGCGAATGCCAGTAGTTGCCATAAGAGATCTTCACATTGTCCTTGACGACAATTTCTTCGAAGCCGCCATGACCCGTAATGGAGCCGAAGGTGACAGCCTGCCCCTGAAAGATCATATTGATCGGATGCGCGCCGATGACCCAGTGGATTAACATGCTGGCGTACATCACGACATGTTCAAGCGGGTGCTGCGACAAGCCGGACCAAGGTCCAACTTCGATATTCCGGTGATGCACATGATGAATGTGCTTGTACAGGAACTTGACGTGCAGCAGGCGATGCCCCCAATAGAAGTAAAAGTTGTACCAAAGCGTCGACAGGCAGAGGATCAAAACGAAGGCGACCGGTTGCTCGCGCGGGTCAAGAAATGCGATAAAGCCGTTGGCGTAGGCATAGTGCATCAGCGCTTCATATCCCGTCCAAATCGTGCCGGCGCTGACGATACTATAGAACATGTTATCGCGCACCTGGTCATTCCAGAGGAACTTCCGACTTTTTCCCATCCATTTGAGCGACAGCTTGTACTGATAACCCTGCGTTTTCATGGTCCACATGCTGATATGGAGCACAGACGCGTAGCCGATCAGCATGATCTGGTTGCGCAGGAAGATTTCGAGGATCCAGCCGGCGCGGAATTCGGTCATCCGCGAGGTCTCCGGCGTCAGGTAAAGCCAGGTCAAAATTGCCACAATCATGAACATAATATTGTAGGGAAACAGGTAATCTTTCACCCATCGGGCGGCTGCGAGCGGCTTGGGCGGCCAGGAGAAGACCGGGTTGGGCGCGCCGACGTCTCCATCCGGCCGCCAGTATCCACGTTCGTCGCGCGGCATGCCGTCAGCCAGTCCGTCTCTTTCCGCGCTTATATTTGTCATTTCAGTCAACCTCTCCGCTCGCGAAGAAAATGTATTATGCTGAAAGTATAACGCGTCCAGAGGGCCTTTGACAATCTTGCGCAACTCAGGGGAGTGGTAAAAATCGCGGACACACTGATAAGACGGTGTAGGGGCGACCTACTAGGTCGCCCGAATTTCTTTGTGTAACGCGGGCGGCATGATATGCCGCCCCTACATTGTTGCCAAACTGGGTAGCTCATATCCGCAATATTCACCACTCCCCAACCCAGTTGCGTAGCCCCGGCGGGAATGAGGAAAGGAGCAATGAGATGTTGCGAATCACACTATTGAGCATCGTGCTGAACCTGTTAAGCGGAATCGCCGTTGCTGCCGATGATGCGCTCGTACCGGTGACCATCCAATTGCAATGGGTGACGCAGGCGCAATTCGCTGGCTACTTTGTCGCCAATGAGCTGGGTTTCTATGAGGAAGAAGGATTATGGGTGACCATTCTCGAAAGTGAAGGCGACATCCAGCCTGCCGAAGCGGTCGCCGCCGGTGATGCTGAGTTCGGCGTCACCTGGCTGCCGAAGACTCTCATTGCAAACGAGGCGGACGCGGGCATCGTGAATATCGCTCAGATTTTCCAGCGCAGCGGCACCGTCCTGGTTTCCTTCGCCGAAACGGGCATTGAATCTCTAACTGACTTGGTTTTCCGGGAAATTGGCTATTGGCCCCACGGCAACGAATTTGAATTCTACGCGATGACCTTTGTCATGGGTTCCGATCCGATTAGCGGCGAACATCTTTCCCTGGTGGAGCAGCCCTTTCACTTGGGACCGCTGCTGGACGGCGAGTTGGACGCCGCGCAGGCGCTGATTTACAACGGGTATGGCCGGCTGCTCGGCGAGACAAATCCAGCTACCGGCGAGTTATACCAGGAATCGGACCTCAATGTGATTGACATGAACGACATCGGCGCGGCGATGCTGCAGGACCATATCATCGCGCGAAGCGATTGGCTGGCGATGGGGGAGAACGAGGCGCTCGCGCTCGGCTTCCTCAAAGCGACCATCCGCGCCTGGATCCACTGTCGCGATCATCCCGACGACTGTGCGCGCATCCTGCTGGCAATCGATCCCGCGCTCGGCGAGAGCCATCAGCAGTGGCAGATGAACGAAGTCAACAAGCTGATTTGGCCATCGCCGCAGGGCATCGGCATGATGGACGCGGCGCTCTGGAATCAAACGGTGGAATGGCTGCTAACCTTTGACGCGCTGGTTGACGAGCCGGCTCGCGGCGCGTATCGGCAAGATCTAATCGAGGAGGCGCTGGCGGCGCTGGCGGAAGAAGGGCTTGACGTGACCGGTGAAAACTGGCGGCCGGCAGCCGTTGCCCTGCGCGCAGGCGGGCAGTAAGCCAAATCGACAGCGCCGAACTAGGAGCCAGGACCAATGCCCAAGATCTTCGTCGTCGGCAGCTACAACACTGGATTGACGATCAGAGTGCCGCGCATGCCGGCGCTTGGCGAAAGCCTGGTCGGCGATTCCTTCGATATGGGTCCGGGCGGCAAGGGCAGCAATCAGGCGATCGGCGCGGCGAGGCTCGGCGCGGATGTCCGCCTGCTGGTCTGTCTAGGCGATGACATCTTTGCTAAAAACGCGCTGCGGCTTTACCAGCGCGAGGGCATCGGGGCAGCCCTCGTCCATCAAATCGCGGGCGCCAGCAGCGGCATCGGCTTTGTCAATATCCTGCCATCGGGCGAGAATTGGATCACGGTTGATCTCGGCGCCAATCTGCTGCTGACGCCGCAGCATGTTCGCGATTGCGCCGCCGAAATCCACGATAGCGACATTCTGATGACGCAGTTGGAAATCCCGCTGGAGACCGCTGCGGCCGCGCTTCGTCTGGCCAAGGAAAACGATACGCTCACGATCTTAAACCCGGCGCCGGCGCAGCATATCGAGCAAGCCTGTTTGGCCGATGTCGATATCCTGACGCCTAATGCCAGCGAGGCGCGCATCTTGCTTGGTCTGCCGCCTGATGATCGCAGCTCGCCGGCCGACCTTGCGCGGGGCTTGCTGGGCTTAGGCGCGCGCCAGTTGGTCGTCACGCTGGGGGCAGAGGGCGCCTTGATCGCAAGCGGCGAGGCGATGACGCATATCCCGGCTTTACCTATTCAAGCGGTTGATGTTACTGGCGCCGGCGACAGCTTCAATGCCGCCCTCGCGGTCTCTCTCGGCGCAGGCGCATCGCTGGAAGCGTCGGTTCGATACGCGGTAAAGGCTGGCGCCCATACGGCGCTGCGCTTGGGCGTGATTGATGGTCTGCCAACCGCCGCGGATTTAGAAAACCTTGGGCGCGAGCGCTAACCGGCAGCGCGCCGCCGGGCATTAATCTGGCGAAATCTCCGGCGCAATGTGAAGGTCAATCCCACAATCGAGGATGGATTGCCTTAGCGAATCGGCTATGCCCGCGTCGGTAACCATCCGCTCTATTTCGCTCGTCGGCAATACTTGCGCCATCGCTCTGCAACCAATTTTGCTGGAGTCGATGACGACGATCGCGCTCTCCGCCGCCCCTGTCATTGACCTCTTGACCGCGGTATCGAGCATCTGCGAATCCGCCAGGCCCGTCTGGACTGTGAAGCCAACCCCTGAGACAAAGGCTTTGCGGGCGTAGAAATTCGCAAAAAAACGCTCCGCTACCGGACCAACCATAGCCTGCGCCATTGAACCCAGCAGACCGCCGGTGCAGAGAATTGCGCTGTCCGGCAAGTGGCGATAAAGCGCGTCAAGCGTCCTGATGCTGTTGCTTACGATGGTGAGGTTGCGTTTGTCCTTCAAAAAGGGAATGATTGCCCGAACAGTCGTACCCGAATCGAGAAACAGAACATCATCATCATCGACAAAGTTCGCCGCGACATAACGACCTATCGCCCGTTTTTCCGCCGCGCGGATCGTCGCCCGTTCGATGTGATGCGTCTCGCTGAGCTGAAACCAATCGCCATTGTAAATGGCGCCGCCATGGGACATCGTGACATAACCGGCTTGCTGCAAGATTTTCAGATCGCGCCGAATGGTCATCGTCGACATGTGAAAACGGTTTGCCAATACGATGATGGTCTCGCTGCCGGTCTGCGCCAGGTGGCTGAGGATGGCGCGGCGTCTGGCTTCCGGTAACATAATGTTTGGCTTCGTCCTCCGCGATGTGGATGAACGCTAGGGCCGCCGCGGCTTAAAATCGGCAGGCGCGCCAAGCATAGAGTATGTTGATATACGGTATATTATGAACGATAGCGTTAAATTATCACAGATGCATTTTACTTTATGTCATGTTAGCGGCGTCAACCTCCGGGCGGATTGCCGCTTCCATCCACGCAAGCTGGGCGCTGCGCGGCGCCGTGCGGGCAGGCGGGCTGTATCAATCGTTACGATAACGCTCGATGATCGCCTCATTCAAGCTGAGCCCAATGCCCATTCCCGCGTTCGGCCGCAGGACGCCGTCCCCGAATTGAATTGGCTCGCGCAATATCGAATGCCGCAATGGATTGAAGAGTTGGTTGTATTCGTAAATCAGGAAGTTGGGCATAACGGCGCAGGCGGCGATTGCGGCGACAATGCCGATACCGGCGCCAACCCCATGCGGCGCGACCGTCACATTCTCCAGCGCCGCCAAATCCGCAATCTTCATCAAGCCGGTGATTCCGCCGCAGCGGGTGATATTAGGCATGATCACATCGACCGCCTCCGCTTTGATCAAATCGCGGAATTGATGCCAGCTTCCCAGCCACTCGCCCGAAACCACCGGCAGATCAACCCGCCGGCGAATCCGCGCGAGGTCATCGGCGAACTCCGGATGGACCGGCTCCTCCAGCCAATAAACATCCAGCTTGACCAGCTCTTTCGCCAGCGCGATCGACTCGCTCGCCGCATATGCGCCATTGGCATCGACCAGCAGCTTGATTTCGCTGCCAATTGAGTCGCGTACCGCTGCGACATGGTTAATATCGGTAATGAGGCCCCGCCCGATCTTGAGCTTGACCGCGCGGAAGCCAGCGCGCAAGAATTCGCGCGCCTTTGCCGCCGAGTCTTCCGGCGTCGCCAGGTAGGGAATCGGGCTGGCGTAACAGTCGACCGTCTCGCGCATGGGACCGCCCAGCAGATTTACCAGCGAGTCGCCATAGATTTTCCCGCGCAAGTCCCAAAGCGCCATATCGACGCCACTGATGCCCATCGGCGCGAAACGCAGCGCTTCGTTCATGGCGGTGAAGAGAGCGTGATGGTGGCGCGGGTCGCGGCTCCGCAGCATGGGCGCCAGAACTTCGTTGATATGCGCCGCCGTGCCGCGCGGACCGGGACGCCCCATCGCTTCGCCGATGCCGACCAGCCCCTCGTCGGTTTCGACGCGGACGATAACCGCGCCCTGGCCGAGCAGTGGGTTGTCCCGCATGCTGAAGGCCGGCTGCGATAGTTCGGGCGGGACGATATCCAGCGCGTCAGCGAATGACGCGAAGAGGGAGATGGCTTGGACTTGGGAGATCTTCATAAATGATGCTGGCAGCGCGAACTTACCCTGCTCACTGCCGTTCTGCGCTCCTTACTTTTCGCTCCCGCCGAGCGGGTGATTTTCAAAAGCTAACCCAACAACGGATTCAGACGCGTCGCCGCCAGATCGCCCGGCTTAGTGCCCGGCAGCCAGTGGTCGCGGTCGTTGACGCGGTGCTTGTTGTCGAGCGCGCTAACCCGCGCGCCATCGGCGTAGTAGATCACCGTCATCGCGGGCCGCATTTGGCCGGAGGAATTCGGCGGCGCCGAATGCAGGGTCCAGCCGCTGTGGAATGTCGCCGCGCCCGCCTTCATCACATCGGCTTGCTGCAGCTTGAAGCCCCTGCGCTCGACGAAGGCGCGCAGCTGTGTTTCCGACTCATCCGAAATCGGGATATCGCCCAAGTAGCCCTCGGCGTGAGAGCCGGAGGCGAATCGAAGCGTGCCCATATCAGCGTCGATATCAGCCAGCGTCATCCACATGGTGATGGTCTTATTCGTCGCCAGCGGCCAATAATGCTGATCTTGATGCCAGGGCGTGATGCCGCCGCCCGCCTCCTTGAAGAGCGCCTGATCATGATAGAGGCGCGCGCCTTCTGCACCCATCAGCCGCGCGGCGATGCTGGCGAAACGCCGCGCCATTACGAATTCCTTGACCACCCCATTGCGCTCCCACAGGTTGGTCGTCTGCAAGAACGCCTTGCCATAGGTGTCGCGGTCTTTCAGGGCGCGCGTTTCTTTGTTGCGCTGGGCGACGGTCTGCTCGATGGCTTCTTTGTATGGCGGTATGCGGTCCGCGTCCAGGACATTCTCCAGCAGGATGTGACCATCCCGCTGATACTGTTTCACCTGATCGTCAGTGAGTGGATAGTGGGTTTCGAGCAACATCGGTGGTTTCCAAGCCTCAAGTTCAGTCACTCGCGAATTCTAGCGCGTAAATGGTGGGGCGACTTATCAAGTCGTCCGCTAACGCTCTCTGCCCATGCGACGGGCGACCAGGTTGGTCGCCCCTACAAACTGCTTTCTTACGGGCACATCAATGATCGTGCTCGAAATCTTCGTGCGGCACCAGCACCATGAAGCCGGCGCTATCACCCATCATTGATTTGACGCGCTTGTCGTCAAAGCGTTCGCCGTAGAGTGCGGGCGCGTTGGCGGCGCAGAGCGTGCCGAATTTGGGCTGGGCATAAGGCAGATGGGTCGCGCCGCGCGCCAGGATATGCCGGTGATTGGTCGCGCCATTGGCGTCTGCGCCTTCATAATGCGCGCGGTTGCTGCCGTGATCCCAGGCGACGCGCGAGCGGGCGTTGCAATAATGGCTGACGAAGGCGCGTCTTGGTCTGTCGGAGTCATTGGCGTGCGAGCGGTGGAAGACATGCCCGCCGAAGAAGACCACATCGCCCGGTTCAGCCGGTATCGGCGCCTCCTCTTCGTATCTTAGCGCCACCTGCGCCAGCGTATTAATCTCCACATCGGGATGGCTGACGCTCTTGACCGCTTCAATATCGCTCAGGATAGAATCGCCTTGCTGGGTCGCGCCGTCGCAATCGGGATAGATCGGCTCATGCTGGGAGCCTGGCGTCATCCATAAGCAGCCGTTCTCTTCGTCCGCCGGATCAATCGCCATCCAGGCGCCGATCAAGGTGTCGGGCTGTGTGGGAATATAATACGCTTTATGTGAAATGACTTGATTGTTGAAAGGTCTGAACATCAATACGAT
>JAPPFH010000065.1 GCA_028875185.1 Chloroflexota bacterium
AAAACCCGGACATATTCCACCGAGACCCTCACCACTTCACTCTGATACTAAACAATTAGGAAAGCAAGTATTAGCTTATAACTTCCGCGAAAAGCGTCACCCCCTCCCTAGCTCGCTGGGGAGGGGGCCGGGGGTGGGGTAAAAAACGACCGCATCCAGGACGAAGGCGCGGTCAAGATTGTGATTGACATGGAGGGGTGATACTTTCATCACAGAGGACACCGAGGATAGACGATGAGCGCGCCCGACAGCGTCTACCAACTGGTCGAAAAATTCGACCGCGACAAGCCCGACAGCGAAACCGAAGTACGGATCCAATTTGTCGATCCGCTGTTTTCGGCGTTGGGCTGGGATGTGCGCGACAAGCGACAGGTGCGGCATGAACCGAGAGTCATCGTTAGAGAGGCGGGCTTCGAACGATCGAAGAACCCGGATTACAGCTTCCATATCGGCAATACCAGGCATTTCTTCGTCGAAACCAAAATGCCGCAAAAGAATCTGAAACGGGACCCCACGCCAGCCTTTCAGTTGCGGCGTTACGGCTATTCGGGCAAAACGCCCGCAAGCGTTCTGACCGACTTTGAAGAATTCTGCGTCTACGACTGCCGAGTCCGGCCATATCAAAACGATCCCGCCGGCAAAGCCCGCCTGCTCTATATTCGATACACCGACTATATCGACAAATGGGCAGAGCTTGAGTCGCGTTTCAGCCGTGAAGCCGTTGCCCAAGGCGCGCTGCGCGAGTGGATCGAAGGAGAGCGCATCCGCGGCGGCGCCGGCGTCGACAAAGATTTCCTGGACGACATGGAAGGGTGGCGCGAACTGCTGGCGAAAGACATCGCCCTGCATAACCGCGACCTCAGCCAGCGCCAACTCAATTTGCTCGTGCAGCGAACCATTGACCGCATTGTATTTCTGCGCATCGCCGAAGACCGCGACATTGAAGCATACGAACGCCTGCGCCGAGCCGCGAAAGCCGACTCGCAAGTCTACGAAGAACTGAAGCGGCTCTTCATCGAAGCCGACGACAAATACAACTCCGGCTTGTTCCACTTCAGCGACGAAAAGCGCGCCAGCGATCCCGACCGCGAGTCGCTGAAGATACACATCCCCGACGAACCACTGCGCCTCGTCATCGAGAAACTGTATTATCCTGAGAGCCCCTACGAATTTTCGGTCATGCCTGCCGAAATTCTGGGCCAAGTCTACGAACAATTTCTAGGCAAAGTAATTGAACTCAGTCCTGGTGGCGCGGTCCGCATTGAAGAAAAACCGGAAGTGCGCAAAGCAGGCGGCGTTTACTATACACCGTCCTATATCGTCGACTACATCGTGGAGAACACCGTCGGCGAATTGCTCAAAGGTATAACACCCGCCGAAGCAGCGAAAATACGCATTCTCGATCCCGCTTGCGGCAGCGGCTCCTTCCTCGTCGGCGCTTATCAATATCTGCTTGACTGGCACTTGCGATACTATGCCGAGCATCCCCAGCAATACCGCAATCGCCGCCGCGAGACGAAGGACGGCATGATCCTCAGCACCGCCGAGAAGCGCCGCATCCTGCAGAACAATATCTACGGCGTCGACCTCGACCAGAACGCCGTCGAAGTCAGCAAGCTCTCGCTGCTGCTGAAAATGCTGGAGAACGAAAGCGACGCGGCCGGCCGCCAGACGCTGATGTTCGCCGCCGGCGGACGCATCCTGCCCGACCTCAGCGACAACATCAAATGGGGCAATTCTCTCATCGGCAGCGACTTCTTCCGCGGGCCACAGGCGACGCTCTTCGCTGATGAAGAAGAGATGCTCAAGGTCAAAGCCTTCGATTGGGATAGCGAGGCCGGCTTCGGCGAAATCATGGCGGCGGGCGGCTTCGACGCGGTGATTGGGAATCCGCCTTATATTCGCATTCAAACGATGAAAGAAACCGCCCCTGAAACCGTTCCTTACTACAAAAAGAATTACGTTTCGGCATCAAAGGGCAATTACGATATTTACGTTGTCTTTGTCGAAAGAGGCTTGCAACTGCTGAACGAATGCGGCTTGCTAGGCTTCATCCTGCCGCATAAGTTCTTCAACGCAAAATACGGCGAGCCGTTGCGAGGACTTGTTTCAAGTGGGAATCATCTTAGGAAAATCATCCATTTTGGGGCAGAGCAAGTGTTTGAAGGTGCGACTACCTATACGTGTCTGCTATTTCTTCAACAATCCGGACAATCTGAATTGGAATTTGTGAAAGCACACGATTTAGAGAAGTGGATAGCAACTAAGGATGGCGTAACTGGAACTGTTTCATCTCATCGAGCGTCAAGCAATGAATGGAATTTCATAGTTGGGAGCGGCTCAAACCTGTTCTACAGACTCTCTGATAGTAATCTCAAACTTGGAGATTTGACCGATATATTTGTCGGATTGCAGACAAGCGCCGATAAGGTCTACATGATGGATCTTGTTGAAGAAACAGATGAAAATTATTTTTTGCGCTCAAAATCATTACAAGCCATTTGCAGATTTGAGAAAGGTCTACTTCGCCCTATCGTGAGCGGCACGGATGTAAACAGATTTACTCTATCGAAAGCAAGACAGTATATTTTGTTTCCGTACTCAGTCGAAGATGAGAAGGCAACCCTAATCCCATTCAACCATTTGGAAGAGCGATTTCCTTTGACAGCAGACTATCTCTTGCGGAATCGAGAAACACTGGAACGGCGCGAGAGAGGAAAATTCAGAGATGAAAACTGGTATAGGTTTGGGCGAAATCAGAACTTGGGCATACAAGAAAGGGTCAAGTTATGTATACCTCGACTTGTAGAAAGACTCTACATGAGCTTTGACGAGCACGGGGAATATTATCTTGACAACGTAGATGTCTGCGGAGTCAATATAAAGCCCAAGTTTGCCAGTTATGACAATCGGTTCTTTCTCGGATTGCTCAACTCTACGCTCTTGCGATGGTATTTTCCATTCGTCAGCGCTCCATTTCGCGGCAATTGGCTATCTGCCAATAGACAGTTTCTTTCACAGCTTCCAATCTGCACAATCGACTTTGACAACTCCGATGACGTGCAGATACACAATGCAATCGTCAAGTTGGTCGATGAGATGCTGGACTTGCACAAGCAATTGACGGGCTTGACGGGCGAAGGCCGCAGGATAAACGAGGCGCTTATTGCAACAGTGGATAGCGAGATCGACGCGCTTGTTTATCGGCTGTATGGGCTGAGCGATGACGAGGTGGCGATTGTGGAGGGTGGTAGGTGATGATCTCTAACACAATGTTTACGCTACCATTTGCTTGGATTGTGTACAATTATCGCCGCAGTTGAGCCAATGACTTCAAAGGGAATTAATATGTCAATAATGGCCGAATTGCGTGAGAGTGGCGCCATAGTCACCTCCAAAAGCACCGACTTGCTTCCAAGTCGCAATATTGTGAAAGTATGGTTCAGGACGAATTCAGATGCTTTAAGCATTTTCGTCGATTCCCTTATACGGCAAATGCCCGGCATTATGATGTTCAACTTCCTTCGCCCCGGACCCACGAACGCCGACAAGACGTTTCCGTTCGGTTGGTCGTGCCATAAACAATATGTTTCGGTGATGATCGATACTGATGACTGCCGACATACGGCGAAAGCTACTTGTGTTTCTTTGCGGGACCTGCTGAGCAGAATAGCAGAGAACGGATGTGAGGACGCTATGGCGTTTCGGATTTCAATGGACGTACAAGTCTGGGATAAGGTTGTTGCGACTGCCGACTTTGCGAGCTAGGAAGGAATCGCGCCAAAATGCCATTACCGCCAGCAATAGATCAGAAAATCCGCAGCCGTTTTGACGAATTGATCGCCGAAGCTAATGATCTAGTTTCGACGATGAGGGCGCATAACAAGGCCAACCCTAGCAGGTACGGCTCAAATTATGGGCATGCCTCAGAGTTTCAAGCCGTGCTCGTAAAGGTATTGAGTCTCACGGAGACAGTATTTTGCGGCTCGGAACGAGGACGCGAGGTTGCTAACGGAATAAAAGTACGCTCAGAACAGTGGGAAGGACCATCAACACTCGAATACGTTGTCGGTACTTTGCATGGACTTAAGGACGACTTTGAAAACGGATTCTTGGACAATTTGGAAGAGGCGATTGTTGCGAACATTTCAGCCGACTACATGACACAAGTTGAAGGCTTACTCGATGAAGCGCTGCCAGGCCAGTATGACCATGTGCCTGGTGCGGTCTTGTGTGGTGCAGTCTTGGAAGATGCCCTTCGGCGATTGTGCGAAAGACAGACACCTCCAGTGCCAACAAGCAATCAAAATGGTGATCCCAAGAATCTAAACTCGTTGATACAAGACTTGCAGAGGGCAAACGTATTGAACAAGCTGAAAGCCGATCAACTTCGTGCGTGGGCGAAGATCCGTAACTCTGCTGCTCATGGCAAGTTCAGCGAATTTCATCGAAACGATGTGGACCTGATGGTAAATGGCGTGAAGAATTTCCTGGCGGACTACCTCTAGCAAGCAAAGGTAAATCCTTTTCCGCCATAGAAACCTCCGCGCCCTCTGTAGTTAAAATCCACGCGACCATCCATTCACCCGTTCCCCGCCAATCCGCGCTATCCTCATAACATGACCGTCCGCGCCCACACAGACACCCGCCCCGCACGGAATCGCGCGCGCTTGACTTGACCAACTTGACTGAGACTGAACTGTGGCTTGGGGCGGGGGAATCGCCCGATCTCAATCCTTCAAGAAACCCGCGGGTGGCTTGGGTGGTACGTCCAAGTGCGTCATCAGCCGGTCCACCTTCTCGTTCAGCACCGTGATCTGCCGCTGGTTCTCCGTGACAATATTTGTCAAGACTTCTATCTGCTCGGTATTCCGGCTGACCGCCTCCGTCAAACCCAGCAGCGCCGCCTCAAGACTGTCCACCTTGTTAAACACCTCATCCTGCGCGTTTTCCAATACCTCATACTTCGCTTGCATCCGCTTGAATCGAATATCGGCTGTGGCTGCCATGTTCTCCCCTTTTCGTTCGCCTCCAGTATAGCCGCGCCGCCCAATCCAGTCAAAAGCAAGCGACAGAAAATCCTCGGCGCGCTCGGTGGTAAAATCAATCAACGCTATGTGGTAAACTACCCCCATGAACCTCATCGACTACGCCAACATCCTCATCCGCCGCGGCTGGATCATGCTCCTGCTCGCCATCATCGCCGCCGGCGCCGCCTACGCCTTCAGCCGAACCATGGACCCCGTCTACCGCGCCACCCAGAAGGTGCTCATCGTGCCCAGCCGCAGCGACTTCGGCTTGACCCAAGCGGCCAAGCAAACGCTCAACAGCCATGTCGCCTACCTCAACAGCTCCCTGCGCGCCGCCGAGGTCATCGACCGCCTGCAAATGGATATGACGCCCGAGCAACTGCGCGCCGATGTCCGCATCGCGCCCGACCTCGACAGCCTCATCATCCAAATCGATGCCGAGCACAAGAACGCGGCGCAAGCCGAAAGCATCGCCGCCAATTGGGCGGAGCTGCTCGTCATCTATCGCAATGATGAAAACCAGCAGGGCCGCCGCGAAGACCGCATCGTCGCCCGCCTGCAAGACCGCCCGGTCACGGCGCTCGCCCGCCCCAACATTCGCATCAACACGCTGGTCGGCTTCATCGCCGGCTTCTTCATCGGCGGCGTCATCGTCTTCGTGCTCGAATACCTCGAAAGCGCCATCGTCCGCCGCCGCGAAGACCTCGAAAACATCGGCGGCTTGCCCGTCCTCGCCGCCGTCCCGCCCAGCGACTGACGCTCGATTGGAAACTGTACGGTTTGTCCGCTACTGGTTGGCATTGCTGTCTCTACAACATGCAATAGAATTCTAAAGCTTCACCACAGAGGAAATGAGGAAACACAGAGGTCACAGAGGGACATATTGTCGTTTTCAAAACGACGCTGTAGGGGCGTTTGACCCGCAGTGTCTAAGCGACCTAGCATGGCGCCCGCCGCGCGCTTTACTAGCCCGCAAATATCCCCGCCAACACCTCACGATCAATATTCCCGCCCGACACGACGCAGGCAACCTTCCCGCCGCCGGCCCTGCCAGCCAGCGCCGCCGCCACCGGAGCCGCGCCCGCGCCCTCGGCGATCACCCGCCCGCGCTCAGCCAGCAGCCGTATCGCCGCCCGCGTCTCGTCCAGCGACACCACCAGCGAGCCATCCAGCAGCGCCCGCGCCAAGCGCCACATCTCCGGCAGCACGCTCTTCCCGCCGATGCCATCGACGAAGCTCGCCTCGTAATCGATATCGACCGGCTCACCCGCGCGCAGCGAAGCGGCCAGCGGCGCCGCCGTCTCCACCTCAGCCGCATAGACGCGCGTCTCCGGCTTCAGCGCCCGAATCGCCGAGGCGATGCCGCAGCTCAACCCGCCCCCGCCATAGGGGATCACAACCGCATCGACATCGGGCAGGTCCGCCAGGATCTCCAGACCAATCGTGCCGTTGCCCGCCATCACATCGGCGTCGCTCACCGGGTGGATGAACAGCCCGTCCAGCCCGTCGAACTCGCCGCTGACGATCACCTCCCACCAGCGCTCGAAGGGCGCCCTGATCACGCGCGCGCCCAGCCGCTCAATCGCCGCCAGCTTGGTCGCCGGCGCATGATCGGGCACGATGGCGCTGCACGAGACGCCCAGCCGCCGCGCATTCCAGGCGACGCCCTGCGCCATATTGCCCGCGCTCGCCGTGTAGACGCCCTTTGCCAGCGCCTCACGCGGCGCCAGCGCCAGCGCGTTGCCCGCCCCGCGCAGCTTGAACGAGCCGATGGGCTGCAAGTTCTCCAACTTCAAATAGATTTCCGCCGGCGCCTCAGCAAGCGGCAGGCGCAGCAGCGGCGTCCGCAATGCCGAACCGGCGATCCGTTCCCGCGCCGCCTGTATCGCTTCGAGGGGGATCATTCAGCCAGCTCGCGCGTATTCCGCCAGGAAATCGGTATCGACATCGACGCCGAGCCCAGGCGCATTTGGCACGGTCACGCTCCCGTCTTCGAGGGCGAACTTAGGCGCCGTGAGGTTGTCGCGCAGCGCGCTTTCCGAGCGATCCATCTCCAGCATCGCCTCGGGCATGCGCAATCGCCCCGGCACGATATCCAGCGTGCTGACCAAGTGCAGCCCGGCGGCGAAAGCGATGCCGGTTCCCCAGCTATGCGGCAGCACATTCGTCTGATAGGCATAAGCCAGCGCCGCGATGCGTTTCGTCTCGGTCAAGCCCCCAGCGCCGCAAATATCGGGCTGCGCGATGTCAACGCAGCGATTGCTCAGCAAATGCCGGAAGCCCGCCAGCAGATACTCGCATTCGCCACCCGCGACCGGAATCGAAATCCGCCCGCGCAGCTCGCGGTAGCCCTCGTAATCTTCCGGCGACACCGGCTCTTCGAAAAAGCTGATATCCAGCTCTTCAATCTGCCGCGCGAAACTGAGCGCCTCGCTCAGCGAATAGGCGTGATTGGCGTCGACCATCAACTGTACATCGGGCCCGATCGCCGCGCGCGCCGCCCGCACGTGCTTGACATCCGTCTCCACGCCCAGCCCAACTTTCATTTTCAGCGCGCGGAAATCCTGCGAAACGTAGAGCCGCGCCTCCTCCGCCAGCTTGCCGCTCAAGTCATCGGTCTGCGTGAAGTACATCCCGGTCGCGTAGACCTTGACCCGTTCCCGCCGTCGCCCGCCCAGTAGCGTCGACACCGGCTGACCGAGCAGCTTGCCGCGGAGATCCCACAAGGCGATGTCAAGCGCGCTTATCGCCGCCACCAGTACACCGCGCCGCGCGTAATCCAGGGCGCGCAGATGCATCTTGCTCCAGATCGCCTCGACCTGCAGCGGATCCTCGCCGACCACCAGTGGCGCCAAAAACTCAACGCCGGCTTGGACCACCGTCGCCGGTCCGTAGCCCTCGCCCCAGCCATAACTGCCATCGGCGGCGATGACCTTGACCAAACAGATTTGCCGCGACTGGAATTCAAACTGCGAGAAATAAAATGGCGTATCGAGCGCCTGCTCGACCACATAGGTTTCGATTCGTTCAACCGTCATATCTGTACGCTTTTCACTTTTCCGCCAATTCGCTATAGTTTAGCGGATACTTTGCCAAATCGCGCGAGGCATGTCCGACGCTGCCTGAAGCGAAAGTCATTCGCGAGAACGCGATAATCTGTATGCTCGCGCGCGAAGTGAGCCAACACGGCAAATGACGCGCCACCTGCATTTCACGCTGGACGACACCGTCCGTCCCATCCTGCCTCGCCTGCTCGGCGGCCTTCAATCCATCCTGCAGGATAATCTCGTCGGCGTCTATCTCTACGGTTCGCTGATCACGGGCGATTTCGATCCTGGCATTAGCGATATTGATCTGGTCGTCGTGCTGAATCAAGCGCTCGACGAGGCGGAATTCGAGTCGCTGCACAAGCTGCACCAAGGCATTATCGAGCGCCAGCCAGAATGGCAAGACCGCCTCGAGCTTGCCTATATCTCAGCCGTCGGATTGCGAACATTCCGCAGCCGAAGCAGCGCCATCGGCATTATCAGCCCGGGCGAGCCATTCCATATTCTCGAAGCCGGCAGCGATTGGCTCATCAGTTGGCACGCCCTGCGCGAGGACGGCGTCGCGCTGACGGGCCCGCCGATAAACACCCTCATTGACGACATCCCGACTACTGAATACTTGCAAGCTGTCGCCGAGCATATTCGCCACTACCGCGATTCGGTCAAAAAGCCGCACAATAAGCAGGCGCTCTCCTATATTGTTTTGACGGTGGCGCGCGGCATCTACACCTTGGCGCATTGCCGCCCAGCATCGAAAGCCAAAGCGGCCGCTTGGGCGAAAGCGCGTTATCCACAGTGGGCTGAACTTATTGAGCGCGCATGGTCATGGCGCGCCAACCCGCAGAGCGACCTGCTAACAGCCGAGCAGATCCGCCCCCAAGTAGCGGATTACGTCAATAACATGCTATCGCGGCTTTCGAATTTGGATGACTGCGTGGAGTAAGGGGAGTGGTGAATTCCATTGATAGCGCGACAAACCCCCATCCCCCGGCCCCTTGCCCCCACAAGGAGGGAAGGGGAGTTTTTCAAGGAATTACGGGCTTTTGAAGTCCCTCCCTCATTTTGGGAAACATCCCCCGTGAGGCGGGGGACCGAGGGGGAACAAGATTTAGGGTGGGGGAAACGAGGGATATATCGACACATTCACCACACCCCGCGACTGTGCGCATGCGCAAAAGGTGAGGTATGATGTCATTATATGATGAAAGCCCTAGAATCAGGCGGGCAAGGGCACAATGGAGCAATATGTAATTGGAGATGAATTTGCGGCGATAATTGAGCAGCTCGACCGGATGGAGATAAACCAGCAAACAATGATCGGTACGCTCAACGAATTGCTTGACGCGTACAGGGAGCGGCAGAGTCAACTCGCCTATCACGAAGCGCAGATAGATAAGCTGGATTGAGGCAATTAGGAATTCACACGCGAATCCTGCTGCAATTCGCTTTGGGCCTCGCCTGCCTGGCCGCCTGCAACCTTGTGACGCCCGCTTCTCTGTCAACACCCTCGCCGACCCCGGCGCCGCAAGCGCGGATCCTCTTTCCCTCTCATAATCAGCAGGTCGCGCAAGGCATCATCTTTGACATCGAAATTCTTGCGTCGGACCCGGCTGGCGGCATCCAGCGCGTCGAACTCTATGTCGACGAGCAGCTGGAGCAAACCAGCGAAAGCGACGCCGCCGACCTGCGGGATTATCGCGTCACCATGAACTGGTTCGCCAAAGAGACCGGCTGGCACAAATTCGCCGCGGTCGCCTATCGCGCCGATGGCGTCGCCAGCCACCCGCACATCATCGCGCTGGAAGTCGTTCCGAGTTAAGCCCTCTCGATCTCCCGACAAGTCAGGTGGAAGCATAAACCATGCGAAACTCGCAGGGGCGAGCCGGTGGCTCTCCCACGCTAATGTGGTCAAATGATGAGACTGCGCTACAATTAAGTATTGCCATTGGGAAGCCGCCTGAGCCGCAGCGATGGACATTGAACTGCGCAGCATCCACAAGCGCTTTGGCGCCATCCACGCCAATAACGACATCAACGTCCGTTTCAGACAGGGGCGGATCGTCGGCATCTTGGGCGAAAATGGCGCCGGCAAGTCCACGTTGATGAAAATTCTCTCCGGTTTTCAGCCGGCCGACCGGGGCGATATCCTGATCGACGACCGCAGAATTGATTACAAGGGTCCAACAGCCGCCATCAAAAACGGCATCGGCATGCTGCAGCAAGACCCGCTCGATGTCGGCGCCTTCACCGTGCTGGAGAACTTCACCTACGGCGTCGCCGAGGGGCTAACGCTGCAGCGCGCGCAGGCGGAAGCGCAACTGGGCGAGCTGACGGCGCGTTTCGGCTTCGAGCTGGACCCGCATCAGCCGATTGACAACCTCTTGATCGCGCAGCGGCAGCAGTTGGAAATCATCCGTCTGCTGGCGCTCGGGGTCGAGACGCTGATTCTCGATGAACCGACCACCGGCATATCGGCCGAGCAGAAGGACGTGCTCTTCGACGCCTTGCGCAAGCTGGCGCGGGACGAAGGCATGATTGTCTTGCTGGTCTCGCATAAGCTCGAAGATGTGATTGACCTCTGTGATGAAGTGGTCGTACTGCGCGCCGGGCTCATGGTCGGCGAGATGGAGATGCCGGTTAGTGACGCGAACCTGACCAGCGCCGTAGTCGCCGAGACGAAACAGCGGCTGGTCACGATGATGTTCGGCGAAGAGTTGGAAGCGCAGAGCCGTCCTCATTATGAAATCGGCGCGCCCGTCTTCATCGCCGACGAGCTCGTCGCGCATGACTTGCGTCTTGATATGCAGCCGATATCGCTGAGAGTTCACGCTGGCGAAGTGATCGGCTTGGCGGGCTTGGGCGGCAGCGGTCAAGAGCTATTCATGCGCGCTTGCGCCCGTCTACAGCGCATTGACAGCGGGTCGCTTCACTTCGCGGGTGATAATGTCAGCGGCGCAAGTTACCGACAGCTTTTTCGGCGCGGCTGCGTTTTCGGCGCGGCGGGCCGTTTGGAAGAAGGCTTGATTGCTGGGCTGACGCTTACGGAGCACACCGCGCTGGTGGCTGATGACAAGCTGCGGATCGACTGGAAATCGGTGGCTAAGCGCACCGTCTCGCGCATTGATCATTACCGCATCAAGGGGCGCGCCGCCGATACGATCGAGCAACTCTCCGGCGGCAATCAGCAGCGCGTGCTCATCGGCTTGCTGCCGGACGATCCCAAGCTGCTTATCCTGGAACAGCCGACGCGGGGCTTGGATGTCGATTCCGCCCGCTGGATCTGGACGCAGCTGCTGGAGCGCTGCCAACGAGGCGCTGCGATCATATTCAACTCGTCCGATCTGGAAGAACTGGTCACCTTCAGCGACCGCATTTTTGTCTTCTACGCCGGCCGCGTGCACGAGGCGCCGGATGTGAGCCAAACCAGCATCGACGAACTGGGACACTTGATAGGCGGTGAATTCTAGTCGCGGGTGAATCGAAAGCGATTGTAGGGGCTACCGAAGGGCAGGGTCTACGCGCCCCATTGGGTCGCTCTAAATCCAAACTGATCAATCTCGAGAATCGCCATGCCACTCAGTGAAAAACACGGCGAAACCAAAACCTATGACGACATTCTCAACGCCGGTCCGCCGCTCAATCAACTGGCGAAGGCATTCGTGACGCCGACTGAACTCTTCTTCGTGCGCAATCACAGTCAGATTCCTCACCTGCAACTGGACAGCTACCGCCTGCGCGTCGGCGGGCTGGTCTCGCGCGAGCTGTCGCTGAGCCTGGACGAAATCAAGAAAGACTTCGAGAAGCATACGCTGATCGCGACATTGCAATGCGCGGGCAACCGGCGCAAAGAACTGGTCAGCTATAAGCCGATCGACGATGGTCTCGCCTGGGGCATCGAAGCGATTGGCACCGCCGAATGGGCCGGTGTTCGGCTGGGCGATATCCTCACATCGGCCGGCATCAGCGGCTCGGAAGCGGCTCATGTCGCCTTCCTTGGGCTGGATACCCTGATGCGCGATGGCCACCGCGAAGCCTTCGGCAGCTTCATACCGCTGGAAAAAGCCCTGGAATACGAAGTCCTGCTGGCTTACGAGATGAACGGCGAAGACCTGCCCCTCGTGCATGGCTGCCCCCTGCGCGTCATCGTGCCCGGTTATATCGGCGCGCGCAGCGTCAAATGGCTCAGCGAGATCCGCATCCAGGAAGAACCGTCCGAGAATCACTTTCAGCAGGTCGGTTACAAGCTCTTCCCGCCCCACATCAATATGGTCAATGTCGATTATCATGAGGGCATGCAGCTGACCAAGCTGCCGGTCAATTCGGTCATCGTGCGCCCAGAAGACCGCAGCCTGATGACGGCGGGAAAAGTCGAAGTCGAGGGCTATGCCATGAGCGATGGCGAGCACGAAATCACCTGGGTGACCGTCTCGCCCGATGGCGGGCGCAACTGGCAGCGCGCCGACTTTCTCAACGAGCCGCAGCTCTGGACCTGGCAGCTCTGGCGGACCGAGTTCGACCTGCCGCAGGGGCAGCATGAAATCGTCGTGCGCGCCTGGGACAGCGCCGCGAATAGTCAGCCGGAGACGATCGCCAGCGTCTGGAATTTCAAGGGTTATGTCAATAACGCCTGGCATCGGGTGAAGATTACGTTGAAGTAGCGGTCTTGGCGCCAGTCTTGGCACCACGTTTGGCGCCTTTATTATCTCAAGGACAGATGATGAAGGGGCGCGAGCGTGGCAACAGCTGACGACTTTTACCGGCGAGTGCTGGAAAAGAATACATTCTACTACTTTGATAAAGAAGTTGAAGACAGGTACGATGTTGGTCATATCTCGGCCGTAACCAATATTCTTCACAAACTGCGTGAATTGGTTGCGCGCGAAGGCGTAAAGCGCAGTTTCATTGACGAAGTGCTGCAACGAAACCATGGCCTCACAGCGATTCTCGCTCTTAACGGATTATCACTAGAAAACCTCAAGCGGCTTACCACAGTCGCACGCGCCGCCAATGACCCCAGCCTAAACAAACTCTTGCGTCGTCATGACTGGAGCGTACGCGATACTGGCGATCCCAGAGATGTATCAGAGTGGGGCACCAATAGCATTCTAAAGCTCGCGCGAAGTGATCAAGCATTTCGAGCCGGGCTGGTAGACCTGTTTTTTGATGGCATTGAAAACCGCTACCTAAAAGGACACTTTCCGCCATTTCACTTGAAAAAACTAAGCATGCAGAAGCTGAGTTTCTCAAACGACTCAATACTTGATACGCTGGTTCGCTATAAGGAAGGAGGCTCACATTCCGGACAGAAAGATACGAACGCCGACCAACAGATATCCGCTATTTTGGACGAGTTCAGAGTTGATTACTTGACGGGCACAGTGCTTGACCGCATGCGTGATACAAATGACGATACCGACCGGACAATGGATTTCATAATTCCCGACCAAGACGAGCCGAGAATCATCATTGAGAGTTCTTTCCAAGCGACGACTAGCTCGAATATGGGTGACAAGGCAAAGACTACAATCAGGAACGGTGAACGGATCCGCGTCCTTTATCCTAGCGCACTGTTCGTTGGATTCGTTGATGGAATCGGTTGGTATGTAAGAAAGCGTGATCTCAAGCGCATTACTTCCGCATTTCACGACGTTTTCACTTACCACTCAGATGAAATGCACAGGTTTAGAACTTTCATAATTAACACACTCAACCTATGAATCTCAACCAAATCACCCACGCCGACTGTCTGGAGTATCTTAGCGATATTCCAGATGAAAGCGTCGACATAACCTTCGCCGACCCGCCATTCAATCTAAAGAAGAAATACAGCACCTATTGGGATAACCTGGACATCGCACAATATGTTGAATGGTGCGAACAATGGCTGCGCGAATTGGTGCGCGTGACGAAGCCGAGCGGCAGCATCTTCATTCACAACATTCCCAAGTGGTTAAGTTACTATTGCCAAGTGCTGAATGAAATAGCGGATTTCCGCCACTGGATTTCTTGGGAAGCGATTGGCACGCCGCTCGGGAAGACGCTGCTGCCTACGCATTACGGCATTCTGTTCTACGCGAAAGATTACAGCCAGTTGAAGTTCTACGATGTGCGTTATCCACATCACCGCTGCCGCAAATGTAATACCTTGCGCAAAGATTATGGTGGCAAGAAAAAACGCCTGCATCCATTTGGCCCCCTCGTTTCGGATGTCTGGACCGACTTGCATCGCATCCGGCACAATAAGCGCCGCGACCTGCATCCCTGCCAATTGCCTATTCCACTGCTGGAACGCGTTATACTCATGAGCACCGACGAAGGCGATACTGTGCTTGATCCATTTATGGGCACTGGCACAACTGCGGTAGCCGCCAAGCGATTGGGCAGAAACTTCATGGGCACGGACATTGACGAGAATTATGTGAAGATTTCGAGCGACCATGTAGCCGCGGTACAGCCTACTTCCAAGATAGGCGATGCGTGGGTTAGCCTGTATCTGGATCAGGTCGCCACGCTGCGCGCCGACGACTGGGAGGAGCTTCAACAGTATTTTGAAGTGCCGCAGCCGGCTGCTGCCATTGACAGCAGGTCAATCGTTTATCGTGAGGGGAAGTTAAGAGTCATTGAAGAATCAATATATGCTTACGAGCGCCCCAGACCAGTCCAAAACGAGTTGCTTGGCATGGACATAGAAGATATCGACGGCGCACTAAAAGAACCGCAATCGCCCCCATGAAACCCCCGCGCGCCATCGCCATCCGCATCGCCTTCCTGCTCCTGCCCATCGCCATCTCGCTGGCTATCGGCGCCGCTCTCGTCATCGCTGTCGGGCGCGACCCGCTCGAAGTCGTTGACGCCCTTTGGAAAGGCGCTTTCAAAGACAGTCGCAAAATCGGCGGCGTCGTCAATTTCTGGATCCCGCTCACCTTGGTCAGCATCGGCTTAGTCGTCACTTTCCGCGCCGGGCTGTGGAATATCGGCGTCGAAGGCCAGATGATGATGGGCGCGCTCTTCGCCAGTTGGGGCGCGCAATACATCCCCCTGGGCGAGAGCCTCGCGCCCCTGCTCCACCTGATTCTGATCGCGCTCGCGGCGCTGGGCGGCATGTTCTGGGGCGCTGTGGTCGGATTGCTCAAAATCAGGCTGGGCGTCAACGAGATCTTCGGCGGCGTCGCCCTCAACGCCCTGGTCAACGTCATCTCGATCTACCTGATCTCCGGTCCCTGGCAGCCGCGCATCGGCGGCTCGGCGCAAGGCACGGAGCCCTTCCCGCCGCCCGCGCTGCTGCCCGAATTCTCCACGCGCTTTCCCACCAACATCTTCATGATCGCCCTGGTCTTTGCCGCCTTCTTCATCGTCATGTTCATGCTCAACGCCACTCGCTGGGGGCTGAACCTGAAAGCGGTCGGGGCGAATACGCGCTCGGCTTTGCTGCTCGGCGTCGCCACAGAACGCACATCCTTGAGCGCCTTTCTGGTCTGCGGCGCGCTGGCGGGCATCGCTGGCTCTTACCGCGTGCTCTTCACCTTCGATAATCTGCGCCCGCTGGCTTCCGGCGGTATCGGCTTCCTCGGGCTGCTCGTCGTGCTGCTGCTGAGCATCCGCTTGCTCTGGGCGCCTTTGGTCGCCTTTGCCTTCGCCGCCATTTTGACCGGCAGCACTCGCCTGCAAATCGCGC
Organism: Chloroflexota bacterium; assembly: GCA_028875185.1. Lineage (GTDB taxonomy): Bacteria > Chloroflexota > Anaerolineae > Aggregatilineales > Phototrophicaceae > UBA6055. The sequence goes on from JAPPFH010000065.1 coordinate 15,753, forward strand.
TCCAGTTGGACTCATCGCTGGCTGGCGTGCTGCAAGGCATGTTGGTGCTCTTCGTGATTCTCTTCCATGGCGTGCAAGAGGTCTTCTTCCCTCAGACGCTCGACGGCAGCGACCCCTCCCCCAGCCCCTCCTCGACGCATCAGAGAGGGGAGTTACCGCCGCCGCGTGAAAGTCTCCCCCATCGCGATGGGGGAGATTTAGAGGGGGTATAGTGAACGAAGAATTCCTCAACACACTCGGCAGCATCGTCGGCACCGCCACGCCCCTGGTGATCGCCAGCCTCGGCGAGACCATCACCGAACGCGCCGGCGTCGTCAACCTGTCGCTTGACGGCAGTCTGGCGCTGGCTGCCGTTTTGGGCTTCGCCGCCGCCTGGACCGCGCAGGATGCCGGCGTGCTTGATGTGCCTGTGCAGATCGCGCTCGGCATCGGCGTCGCCATGCTGGTCGGCGCCTTGATCGCCCTGCTCGTCGGCTTCTCCAGCATCAAGCTGCGGCGCGATCAAGTGGCGGTCGGCTTTGTGCTGACCTTGCTGGCGGCTGAGCTGGCGCGCTTCCTCGGCGCTGATTTCACCCGCATCCCCGGTCCGCAGATCACGCGCTTCAACATCCCGCTGCTTGAGCATGCGCCAATACTAGGACCGGTATTCTTCCAACAGAATCCGCTCGTTTATTTCAGCTACCTGCTGATGTTTGGCATCTGGTTCTGGCTCTTTAGAACCAGCGGCGGCTTGACCCTGCGCGCAATCGGCGAACGACCGGAAGCGGCATACGCCCGCGGCGCGGCTGTGCAGCGCCTGCGCTATTGGTACACCTTTCTCGGCGGCGCGCTGGTTGGCTTGGCTGGCGCCGCTTACTCGCTCAACGTCAAGCCCGGCTGGTCGAGCCCGCCAGCGATGCAGGGCGATGGCTGGATCGCGCTCGCCATCGTGATCTTCGGCGGCTGGCACCCTTTCCGCGTCGTCTTGGGCGCTTATCTTTTCGCCGCCCTGCGCGCCGTCTCCAGCCATATCCAGACCAATGGCTTATTCATCTTCGGCCAGGAGATCAATTTTCCTTTCGTCCTGCTCAATGCGCTGCCTTGGCTGCTAATGATTATCACGCTCTTGATCGTCAGCGGCGGGCTGACCGAGCGCTTGCTGCAATATATGCCGCGCGCCGTGCAGCATCGCCTGCGCGCCTTTCTCCGCTCCGACCCGCCCAAGGCGCTTGGCACACGCTTCGACATGGAATGAGCAAAGCCCGCAATTGCAAGAGCTTTTGTAAGGGCGCGCGCAGGTTAGTGTCCACGCTACCCGGCGGCTCGCCCGTAGGCAAAGCAAGGTGATGAGTCGCGCGCCAAAACCCAAAAGTGATATGGCCAAGAGAAAGAAAAAACGCCGCATTCGTCCGCTTGCGCTATGTGTCTTCCGCCGTGGGGACAAGATCTTTGTCGCGCGCGGCCATGACGCGCATAAAGACGAAACCTTCTATCGGCCGATCGGCGGGCGCATCGAATTCGGCGAGCGCGGCGCGGAAGCGGTCGCGCGCGAGGTCCGTGAAGAAATCGACGCCGATGTCACCGACCTCGTTTACCTGGGCGCTCTGGAAAACATCTTCACCTACGAAGGCAGAAGGCGTCACGAGATCGTCTTGATTTATGACGGAACCTTCTGTGATCCCGCCATGAATCTTGACGACATTTCCGTTACTGGCGTCGATAATGGCGATGTTCTCTATCAGGGCAGTTGGAAGCGCCTCGACTTCTTCCGCGCCCAAAATGCGCCGCCGCTCTATCCCGAAGGTCTGCTGCAATTGCTGGATTCAGCCGCGCGACCTATTGGCTAAGGCAAATTGCCATCCGCGTCAACTGAACTAAAGCAGCATCATATATGCCGCCCAGAACAAGGGAGTGGTAAAAATCGCGGTTACACACTGATAAGACGGTGTAGGGGCGACCTACTAGGTCGCCCGATTTTCTTTGTGTAACGCGGGCGGCATGATATGCCGCCCCTACATTGTTGTCAAACTGGGTAGCTCATATCCGCAATATTCACCACACCCCAGAACACAACTGATCACCGATGTCATCGAATGGCTGTTATAATGGATACTTGGATTCGCCACCTGGAATGACCCATGCACATCCGCCTGCCCTTGCCGGCCTCGCTGCGCCATCGAGTCGAATCAGAAGAACATGCCTGGGCTTTTTTCGTTTCGCACCTGCTCAGCCCGCCTGTCGTCTGGGCGGTCTGGATCTACGCCATCGCCTGGACATCAGGCCTTGAGCGGGGGCAGAACCTGCTTTTCGCCACTTTGTTCGCCGCCGCCGTCTGCGCAGCGCCGATGCTCTTCGTGTCGCTCATGGTCCGCAACGGGCGCATCGGCGACTTGCATATGCGCGAAAGCCGCGAGCGCTTCATCCCCTATTCGATTGCGATCATTGGCGGGCTAATCTGCACATTTGCCTACAGCCATATCGGCGCCGACCCCATATTTTATCTGGTGACCTTGGCAACGATAGTGGAATTGGCGCTCATGCTGGTGGGCACGGTCTTCATTCACGTCAGCTTTCATGCGGCTGGCATGGCAAGCGTTATATCAGCCAGCGCCTTGATGTTCGGCTTGGGTAATGGACTGGTTTTTCTGCCGCTGCTCTTGCTCGTCGTACTGGCGCGTCTCGTGCTGCAACGTCACACGCCGGCGCAGATCATGCTCGGCGCCTCAATTGGCGTCTTGGCGCCGCTCGCGACGGTCGCCGGTTTGGGGATGTTGATCTAGCGCGGGCTCACGCGCGCCAGATCCGCGCCGTTCCATCCCAGGACCAAGACAATATCCGCGCGCCATCATGGTTCCAGGCCGCGCCGTTCACCAAATTGCGGTGCCGCAAGCGCCGCGGCGCGTCTTCGTCCCAGAGGTATACATAAATGTGGGACCAAGACAGCACGCGCGCTTCCAGATCATCCCAACGCGCGCCGATCACCCAATCGTCGTGTCGTAAGACGCGCTGCGAGCGGGCGCCGTCTACCGACCAGATATGCGCCGTGTCGTCCCCAGCCCAAGACATCACCATCGACTCATCGCGCGACCAGATTGCGCGCTTAACGAAGCTGTGATGACGTACGCCGCTGATTGCGCGCCCGCCGACGCTGTCGCCATCCATCTCGTAAACTTGAACGCCGCCATTGGTGAACCAAGCCAATAAGCGCGTATCATCCTTATTCCACTGGAGGCCGAGCACCATGCCACGGTGCGGCAACGACAGATTGCGCTCGTCGCCCGTTTCGACATCCCATACGATGATCCGCCCGTCTTCCGACCAGGCGCGCACTTCCGTCTCATCCGCGCTCCAGGCGGCGCCGCCAATTTCCATCGGCGCTTCGAAACGCCGCGCCATGGCGCCGTCATCAAGCGACAAGACCGCCCCCATGCCCGCCCTCGTGAATGCCATCGCAGCGGTTCCATCCGCGTTCAACTCTAGCGCCAGGGGCAATCCCTCGAGCTGCCAGGCGTAAATGGTAGAGCCGTCGCTCGCATCGCTAAGCAGCACCGCGCCTGATTCTTCGGCTGAAAGAACCGCCGTATCCGCTAGCGCCCATCCCGCCTGCGTCGCTGCAGTCCCGCCTTCGTGATAGGTCAGCAGGCGTTCGCCATCTTCAGTTGACCAGATGTGTATCGACCCGTTGCCCTCAGCCGTGAGGATACGGGTTTCAGTCGTATCCCACGCAGCGATGCGCACGCTGCTGCCATGTTCAAGCACCAGCTCAGCCTCGTTGGACTGCGCCGACGCAGGCACAATCATCAGCGCAGCAGCGAGCAAAATCAGTAAAGCGCGAACCATTGTGATCCCCTAGTTGTTTGGGTAGCTAACCATGCGCCAAGTTTAGCATATAATTCTTAAATTCTGATGACGGCCTGCGAACCCGGCAGCGGAACCTATCGCGGCGCTAGCTGCGCGGTCATACCAAGCCAATCATGCGAAAGATTCCGTCAGCTTCGCTCCCTCTCTCGAAGCGCAATGTCGGCGGTCTGTGTCTACGCGACCTACGCGCGCCCCTCGTGGAAGAGGGGGCCGGGTCATGTAGACATAGGCCGGCGGGGGTGAGGGGTTTGTCGCGGTTTCAATAATTCATCACACGGGAGTGGTAAAAATTGCGGTTACACACTGATAAGACGGTGTAGGGGCGACCTACTAGG
>JAPPFH010000004.1 GCA_028875185.1 Chloroflexota bacterium
TTGAATAACTCCCCTTCCCTCCTTGTGGGGGCAAGGGGCCGGGGGATGGGGGTTTTTCGCGGTATCAATAATTCACCACTTCCTTTCATTCAATTTCGTGCCAATTGGAATAGTTTGCGTTATAATGCTTTTTGCAATCGTGGCGAAACTACATCAGCCCGATCGGCGTACTAATGTAGTGGGTCGGTTTCAGTCAGTCGGATCAACTGTAATTGAGGAGTCGTCATCGTTCCGTCAAATCTTGTTTTAGGCGAATATGTCCATAGATGTGTTCTTATTTTGGAGATTGTACCGCTGGCTAGTATCATTGACGATAGCGTTGCGCAGTTCGCTGTCGCGGCGCGATTATAACCTGCCTGAGCAGGAGGCATACCAAATCATATGAATGAAGATCAAGTACAGAACCCCACTGCGGAAGAGAATTTCGAGGAGATGCTCGCTTCATCATTCGATTATTCTTTTACGCCGCCGCGCCGTGGAGAAATCCGCGAAGCGACTATTCTGCAAATTGACGAACGCGAAATCATCGTCGACCTTGGGGCGAAGCAAGACGGCATCGTCCCATCGCAAGACCTGGATCGCATGGATGACGAGTTTCGCGCCAGCTTGAGCGCGGGCGCCAGCGTGCCCGTCTACGTCATCAACCCGCGCGACCAAAACGACAACCTCATCGTTTCGATCAATATGGGCTTGCAGCGCTATGACTGGGAGAAGGCGCGCGAGCTCCTGTCCTCGCAAGACGCTGTCGATGTGAACGTCAGCGGCTATAACAAAGGTGGCGCGCTCGTGCGCTGGAACCGGCTGGAAGGGTTCATCCCCAGCTCGCACTTGGTATCCACCAACCTGTCGATTGACCGCCGAGAAGCGATGCAGGAGCTTATCGGCAAAACCCTCGGCGTCAAAGTTATCGAGGTCGATCAAGATCGGCGGCGGCTGATATTCAGTGAGCGAGAAGCGCAAAAGGAATGGCGCGCCCGCCAGAAAGCCAAGCTGCTCGCTGAATTGAACGTGGGCGATGTCGTCAACGGCGTCGTGACCGGCTTGCGAGACTTCGGCGCATTCGTCAATATCGGCGGCGCTGACGGCTTGATCCACGTCAGCGAACTCGCTTGGCATCGCGTCGATCATCCGCGCGATATTCTGCACATCGGCGAAGAAATTGAAGTCTACGTGCTCAACCTGGATCGCGAGACCAACCGCATCGCGCTAAGCCGCAAACGCCTGCTTAGCGACCCCTGGGACGATGCGCAGTACCGCTATCATGAAGGTCAATTGGTCGGCGGCTACGTGACTAATGTGGTGGATTTCGGCGCTTTCGTCGCCCTTGAAGACGGGCTGGAAGGCTTGCTCCATCTTAGTGAAATGGGCGACGGCGCCCTGAAGGAACCCTACTCCTACGTTCAAAAAGGCGACCAGCTCTCTTTGCGCATCAGCCATCTAGAGCCGGAGAAGCGCCGCGTCGGCTTTACTCAACGCTGGGGCACTGAACTCGAGGACGAACTCGATGACAAAGCCGGCGGAGATTCAGTTGCTGAAGTCTCCGCTAAAGCTGAGGGTGAACCTGCGCCTGCCGCCGAAGACCAACCGCCTGAAGCGGACGCGCCGGATAAGCCAGACTCGGGCGAATCGCCTTCCTCTTGACCAATTGAGGCTATCTCCTATCCCTATGCCTTTAAGTGGCGGGCATTTTGCGTTTTCCATTTCGCCAAGGTTGACAGTCCCAGACCGGCTCTGTATAATTCCGTTCGAATTTTGGTGAGGTCAGGTCGTTCGCGTAGTTTCATAGTCTCAGACGATTTGAGGTATCCGAGCCTGGTTGCTCAGCTTTGACTGAAACCGGGTTTTATTTTGCCACGCCAGATCGCGCTTTCAACGTGTCGGCGGTCAAGCGGATCCCTCGTATCGGCAACCCCAATCCATCGAGCGCTCGCCAATTGTCGCAGGTCAATCGTACGGGAAGATAGGTGGGATATGCAATCAGAAGCTGCAGTGATAGACAAAACCGATGAATTGGATTTCGCCGCGCTATTGGAAGAATCGCTGGCTGAAAGCCGGATCGAGCGGGGCGACATCGTTAGCGGAACCGTTCTCTCAATAGACAGCCATGGGCTGATAGTCGATATCGGCTGGAAACAAGATGGCATCGTCACCCGCGGCGATATTGAGCGCATGGGCGGCAGTACAGCCGATTTCGAAGTGAATGCCGAGATCAATGTCGCCGTCGTTAATCTGAACGACAACAATGGCAATCTGATCCTCTCGGCGGCGCAGGCGCGCCAGAACGAAGATTGGCTGCGCGCTGAAACGCTCATGAACGATGAGACCTTGTGGAACGGCGAAATCACCGATGTCAACCGGGGGGGCATAATCGTCAGCTTTGGCCATCTGCGCGGCTTCGTGCCGGCCAGTCACGTGACTGATCTACGGCGGGGACTCAAAGAAGAGGAACGCCTCGCTCACTTGCAGAACCTGGTGGGCAACTCTATCGCCGTCAAAGTTATCGAAGTGAATCAGAAACGCCGCCGCCTGGTCTTCAGCCAACTGGAAGCCGAGCAGGAAAACCGCGCCGCGCGCAAAGAAGCGCTGCTGCGTGAACTAGCCGAAGGCGACTCTCGCAAAGGCGTCGTCAGCGGGATCTGCGATTTCGGCGCCTTTGTTGATCTCGGAGGGGCTGACGGCTTGATCCATATTTCTGAATTGGCATGGCGCCGCGTACGCCATCCCAGCCAGGTGGTCGCCGTCGGCGACGAAGTCGAAGTCTTCATCCTGCACCTGGACGCTCAAGGGCAGCGTATCGGCTTGAGCCTCAAGCGTTTGCAGCCCAATCCCTGGAGCCTGGTCGACGACATCTACCACATCGGCCAACTTGTTGAAGGGGTTATCAGCCGCCTTGAATCCTTCGGCGCCTTTATTAGCATGGAACCGGGCATCGAAGCCCTGCTGCACGTCAGCCAGATGTCGGCAAACCCGGACGAGAATCCCCTTCGCCATCTATACGAGGGCCAAAAGCTCCTGATGCGCATCATTAGCGTCGAATCCGACCGGCAGCGCCTTGGCTTGAGCCTGACCGAAGTGACAGCCGCGGAAAAAGCGCAGTGGGAAGAGCGCCAGTTGGAACTGGTCGCCGAAGCCGCCGAAGCCGCCCAGCGCGAAGCCGAACAAGCCGCAGAAGCTGAATTGAATGAGCAAGCGCCGCAAGCTGGCGAAGGCGAAGCGGATGAGTCCGCGGAGACCGAGCCTGTCGCGCCCGAATAATCTGGTGTACACTTGTGGCGCTGCCCACAATGGGCGTCCACATAAATGTTGATTCAAAGGTGGTGATCAAGGCATGGCTGGGGTCAGACTAAAGCCGGGTGAAAGTCAAGAGCAATTGCTGCGCCGTTTTCGCAAACGCGTAACAAACGCGGGTATTTTGAGCACAGTCAGGCGCAAACGCTGGCATATCTCCAAGAGCGAATTGCGGCGCATTGAAAAGAAAAAAGCGATCCGTCGATCGCGCCGCCGTCAACGTAAAATCTGACAGCGCCCGCTCGAATCAACAGAAAATACACGCTGCATGGGTCAGTTGCGGCCATCAGCAGCCAGTCTTACAAAAGAGAGTTCGTCCTGCGCATAGCATGGGGCGAGCTTTTGCGTTATAATCACCTGCCCACAATCAATTAAGAGGAGGAAGATGGCCAAGAAAGAAGAAAAGATCGAAGTGGAAGGCACGGTCATTGAGGCATTACCCAATACTCAGTTTATGGTCGAGTTGGACAACGGCCACCGGGTGCTGTCTTATTTATCGGGCAAGATGCGCAAATTCTATATTCGCATTTTGTTGGGAGATCGCGTTAAGGTAGAAATGAGCCCCTACGATATGAATCGTGGGCGCATCATTTACCGTCATAAGGACAATGTGCGCACCTGATCTTGGCGCCACCGCTTGTGGAGCTTATCTATGTTTCCGCAAAAGCACTGAGGCACGAGTCATCGCAAGATGGCTCGTTTTCTTTTGCGCTTTGCTGCTCGGATCCCCGCGCCAGTCTCTCGACTGCCCGCTTACTCCTGATGCGTTTCCACCCGCTTAACGCCCCAGTGCACCGCCATCGCGCCAAACATAAAGCGCTTGAATCTCACCTCGCCGAATCCAGCCGCCTCAACCAGCGCCTTCAATTCTTCCGGCGTCTTGAAGGCTTGGGTCGATTCCGGCAGATAATCATAAGCATCGCCGACCGCGCGCCCGCCGATCAATCGCCCAAGCAGCGGCACGCCCAGTTTGAGATGCAGCAGAATGAAAGGCTTCAGCAGGTTGTCCGGTGGCGGCGATGTATCCAGTATCACGATGCGCCCGCCCGGTTTCAAGACGCGCCATTGCTCCGCAAGCGCCCGCGGAATGTCAACGACATTGCGCATCAAGTAACCGGATGCGACCGCGTCAAATCGCTCATCGGCGTAGGGCAGGGCGAGGGCATCGGCGCCGGTCCAGTCCACGCGCGCGCCATCGGGCCGCCGCTGGCCAACGCGCATCATCTCCAGGGCAAAATCAGCCCCAACCGCCTGCGATCGCGGCGACACCTTCAGCGCCTCAATTGCGATATCCCCGGTGCCCGTCGCGATATCCAGCAGCACCCCCACCGGCGGCAATTGCGCTGCCTCAACGACGAAGCGCCTCCACTTCATATCCTGACCGCCGCTGATGACTCGATTGAGCAAGTCGTAGCGCTCGGCGATGCGATCAAACATCCCCCGCACATAATCCGCGCGCTGCTTGCCGCTTAGATGCGCCATGCTTGCCGCTATTCCGCCGGCCGTCTCGCTTCGACCAGCATCCAGTCTCCTTGCTGATGCCGCGCGACTATCTGCAAGCCCGCGCGCTCCAGCGCCGCTTCCACTTCATCCTGCTGCGAGTCGATGATGCCGCTGAAGATCGCAGCGCCGCCCGGTCTGACGATCTCGCCGAGCCCTTGCGCCGACAGCTGCAAAATGACACGCGCCAAGATATTCACCATCACCAGGTCAAAGCGCCGCGCCCCGCCCAGCACGCTATCCAAGCCGCCGCACTTGGCGATGATCTTCTCCCCCACGCCATTTGCGCGCGCGTTCTCAGCGGTGGCCGATGCCGCGAGGGGATCGATATCAAGCGCCAGCACTTGACGCGCGCCCAGCTTGGCCGCCGCGATCGCCAGGATGCCGCTGCCGGAACCCAGATCCAGCACATCCTGCGCCGGCTTTATAAGCCGCTCCAATGCTTCCAGGCAGATCTGCGTGGTTGGATGTGTACCGGTGCCGAAGGCCATGCCAGGATCCAGCGCGATCACGATTTCGCCCGGCGCCGTCTCCGTTTCGATCCACAGCGGCCGGATCAAAAGCCGCCGCCCTATCCGCATGGGCTGGTAATGCGCCTTCCAAGCTTCGGACCAGTCCTCCGATTCCAGCGTTCTATAAGCCGGCTGCGGCATCGGGTATATCAGCCGCATGTGGGCAAGCGCCGTTTCCAGTTCGGTCTTGGTGTTTTCTAGTTGTTCATCATCGGCGATGTAGGCGCGCAGCAGCAACGCTTGCGCCGGCGGGACCTCACTCTCGTCCCAGGTATCAGGCGGGATGCCAGCCTGCTCGATCGATACGCCCTGATGACCGTATCGCGCCAGGACCTCGGCGATGGCTTCCGCGCTCTCGCCATCGACGCGCAAGCAGACTTCAATCCAACGGCTCATGGCGTCGGCGTCTTAATCATCGCCGGAGAGGAAATCCGCCATCTTGGACCATAATCCGCGTCCACCGGTTCGGGGCGCGTTCTCGCGGCCCAGCGTCTCCGCCAGCTGCGAAAATAACTCGCGCTGCCGCTCGGTCAAATCGGTCGGCGTTTCCACTTGCACATAAACCATCTGATCGCCACGGCCCGAATTGCTGCCGTCAGAGCGCAATCGCGGGATCCCCTTGCCGCGCAGACGAAAAACCTTGCCCGTCTGTGTGCCCGGCGGGATACTCAACTCAACCGGCCCGTCGACGGTATCAACGCCGATCCGGTCGCCCAACGTCGCCTGGGCGATATTGATGCCGATATCGAGGATAATGTCATTTTCCTTGCGCTTGAAATAGGCGTGATCCTTGACATGCACCACAACAAATAGGTTGCCGCTTGGCGCGCCCCGTTCGCCGGCGTCGCCATCGCCGCGCACTTGAATCTGTATGCCTTCGCTGACGCCCGCTGGTATCTTCACGTTGAGCACAGCGCGCTTTTGCCGGCGCCCAGAGCCATCGCAGTTGTTGCAGGGACGGCTGATGACCCGTCCCTTGCCGCCGCAATTGGGGCAGGTCTGCGCCCGTACCATCGAGCCCAGAAAGGTCTGCTGCACCTGCCGCACTTCGCCGCTGCCATTGCAAGTCCCGCAGGTCGATGGACGCGATCCTTCGGCAGCGCCCGTCCCATCGCAGCTTTCGCAGCTTTCCAATCGCTGAAATTCGATTTCTTTCTCGATGCCGAATACCGCCTCGACAAAATCAATCGTCACATCGACGCGGCGATCGCGCCCGGCTGCCGGTCCACGCCGGCGCCCGCCCGCCGCGCCACCGAAGGCGCTGTTGAAAATATCGAAAATATCGCCGAAGTCGGAGAATCCGGCGCCATAACCGCCAGCCCCGCCATTGACCCCCGCGTGACCGAAGCGGTCATAACGCGCCCGTTTATCCTCATCGGAGAGCACTTCATAAGCTTCGTTGATCTCTTTGAATTTATCCTCGGCGCCCGCTTCCTGGCTGACATCGGGGTGATACTGCCGCGCCAAACGGCGAAACGCGCTCTTGATTTCGCCTTCGTCCGCGGCCTGCGAAACGCCTAGCACCTCATAATAATCTCTTGGCATGAACTTAGTCCTGTATCAATCTCTAGCACGGCGGGCGAGTCAGAGGGGCGCGTCGACACAGCCCGTCAATCGCCCCTACAGTCTTTTGCTGCGGCGGGCGACCTACTAGGTCGCCCCTACAAGGCTTGATTGGTATTAGCGAAAATCGCCTGATTTTCTGCCCCCATCCCCCAGCCCCTTACCCCAAAATGAGGGAAGGGGAGCTTAGCCCAGTGCGAAACAGTACACAGATTGCGATTTCGTCTCGTTATTAGGATCTGTCATGCAGTATTCTGCCCATTTTTCATGCCGGTCTTGTAATACCAATCAAGCCTTACAAGGCTTGTCCGCTACTGCAGAAAGCCTGTTTTCCGTACGTCTTACCCCATCCCCGGCCCTTCCCCAGTCAACTAGGGAAGGGTGACTCGACGGCAGAATTGGAATATTCGGGCGCCATTTCAGTCAGAAACCCGTACTTCCGGGGGCACGGCAAGAGTCCTCCCCCTTCCTTAGCTTGCTGGGTCACGTAGACATAGACCTTCGGGAAGGGGGCTGGGGGGATGGGGTGTAATCGGAGAGATAGCATAGCCCAGTACCAGACAAGCCTTACAGATTTCGACTCAGCGCGGGATTCTACGTTTCAGTGAACTCGGCATCGATGACGTCTTCGTCTTCCGTCTCCGGCGCCGGCTGCCCATCAGGCGCGCCCTCCGCCTCCTGGTACATCTGCGCGCCCAGCGTCTGCAGCTGCGCCATCAGCGCTTCTGTCGCCGCTTTGATTTCGGCCACATTGCCGCTGTCCTTGATTTGCTTGACCGCCTCGATCTTCTCTTCGGTCTGCGTCACCGCATCGGCTGGCAGCTTCTCGCGGTTCTCGTTGATGAGCTTCTCAGCTTGGAATACCGCCATTTCCGCCTGATTCTTGACCTCGGCGTTTTCCTTGCGCTCGGCGTCTTCGCTGGCGAATTTCTCCGCCTCGGTTACCATCCGGTCGACTTCATCATCCGATAAGCCGCTGCTCGCCGTAATCGTGATCGCTTGCTCGCGCCCGGTCGCCTTGTCCTTGGCGCTGACGTTGAGGATTCCGTTGGCGTCAATGTCGAATGTCACTTCAATCTGCGGCACACCGCGCGGCGCCGGCGGGATGCCATCGAGGATGAAACGCCCCAGCGATTTGTTGTCGTTTGCCATCGGCCGCTCGCCCTGAACGATATGAATATCGACCTGCGTCTGATTGTCGGCCGCGGTCGAGTAGACTTGCGATTTTTTGCTGGGGATGGTGGTGTTGCGATCGATCATGGGCGTCGCCACCGCGCCCAAAGTCTCCACGCTTAACGTCAGCGGCGTCACATCCAGCAGCAAGATATCCTTGACATCGCCGCCCAGGACGCCCGCCTGGATCGCAGCGCCCAAGGCGACCACCTCGTCCGGGTTGACGCCCTTGGTCGGCTCCTTGTTGAGGAAGAAGCCCTGTACCGCATTTTGTATCGCCGGCATGCGCGTCATGCCGCCCACCAGCAACACTTCGTCGACATCGCTCGCCTTCAAGCCCGCGTCCTTTAGCGCATGATTGCAGGGCGTAATCGTCCGGCTGATGAGATCGTCCACCAAGCTCTCTAGCTTGGCGCGCGTCAACGTTTTGGTCAGATGCTTCGGTCCGCTGGCGTCGGCGGTGATGAAGGGCAGGTTGATTTCGGCAGAAAGCGTGGTGGAGAGTTCGATCTTGGCTGTCTCCGCCGCTTCTTTCAGCCGCTGCAGCGCCTGCCTGTCTTTCCGTAAGTCGATGCCGTTTTCCTGCTTGAACTCGTCGGCGATCCAATTGATCACGCGCTCGTCGAAGTTGTCGCCGCCCAGGTAGGTGTCGCCATTGGTCGATTTCACTTCGAAGACGCCATCGGCCACTTCCAGAATCGAGATGTCGAAGGTGCCGCCGCCGAGGTCATACACCGCGATGATGCCCTCGTTGCGGTCGCCCAAGCCGTAGGACAAGCTCGAAGCGGTCGGCTCGTTGATGATCCGCAGCACTTCCAAGCCAGCGATCTTGCCCGCGTTCTTGGTGGCGTTGCGCTGCGCGTCATTGAAATAAGCCGGCACCGTGATCACCGCCTGATCCACAGTCTCGCCCAGATAAGCTTCGGCATCCACCTTGATCTTCTGCAAAACCATCGCCGAAATCTCCGGCGCGCTGTAATCGCGATCGTTAAGGCGGATCCGCACATCGCCGTTGGAGGCCGCCGATACCATGTACGGCACCAGTTTTGCCGCGTCCTGCACTTCGGGATCGCTGAACTTGCGCCCCATAAAGCGCTTGACCGAGAATACCGTGTTCTCCGGATTGACCACCGCCTGGTTGCGCGCCACGCGCCCGACTAGACGTTCGCCGGTCTTGGTGTTGATGGCGACCACCGACGGGATTAGATTGCCGCCCTCGGACGATGGAATCACGGTGGGTTCGCCGCCTTCCATCACAGCGACGACCGAATTGGTGGTGCCAAGATCGATTCCGATTATTCGTCCCATGTCTGTTTCTCCTGTCCTTCTCTAGTCATCTGCAAGCTGCTCTGGCATCGTGGCTAATTGGCGACCTTGACCAGCGCCAGTCTCAACACCTGCTCGCCGGCGCGGTATCCCTTTTGCAGCGTCTCAATCACGTGGCCGCTTTCCACCTCATCGCTGTCTTCGGCGCCTATCGCCTGGTGCAAATTAGGGTCGAACGGTCCGCCAGTCGGGTCAATCGCTTCGACCTCGTATTGCTCCAGCAAAGTGGCGAACTTGCGCTGAATCATCGAAACGCCGCCGATCCATGGATCTTCGCTAATCGGTTCGGGCACACTCTCAAACGCGCGGTCGAAGTCATCGATGATAGGCAGCAGCGAATTCAAGGTGTCAAGCGCCGCCCGCTGGAAAAGTTCGCGCCGTTCGCGATCGTTCCGCTTCTTGTAATTGGCGAATTCGGCGCGGGCGCGCTGCCAGCCATCTTCGTTGGTCTTGGCTTCCTTCTGCGCTTCGATCAGCATTTGCAACAGATTGGCGCCTTCCGGCCGCTCAATCTCAGCTTCCGACGCCACGATTGGCTCGGCCTCTGGCTCGAGGGCTGGCTCCTCAGCCGGCTCCGCCCCCTCGTCGGACAGCGTTTCCTCGCGCTCCAACTCCTCCGCCGGATTCTTGACATCGCTCATAGATTGTTCCTGTGACTACTCAGCCTGCAGACTCTGCGATATACATTACAATTATGCCCGGTTCATATATGAAGGGCGTCAGAATAGACGGCATTATATTAGGGAAGACAGGGCATTTCGAGGATTGCGGGCGAAGTCTAACGAAGATTATATATTTATGAAATCTGAATGATGCCGGAATGCATTTTGCTTACGGAAATCGGCTGCGGCGCAAGCGCCTTAAGACTGTGTGGAACATGGAGGGGCGTCTCGCTGGCACGCCTGTATTACCAGCGGCTATTTCTGGGCCTTTCGGCGAATCGCCCACACAGATTTTGTTTGTGTTACTAATAATCACACAATTGTGCAGACTCGCTGGGAAGAGGAAACGCGCAAGTTTCGATCAACCGATGCGTGCTTGCCCCACGTCTTCCACGCTATCCTGATACAGCGTCGCCAGCACATTCGTCATCAAATTAGACACGTATCGCACGGTGCTGATGGCGCGCCCGTAATTGATATGCGTCGGACCCAAAACGCCGACGGCGCCACTCATCTTCTCCGGATCGCCATAGCGGCTGAGTACCATGCTCAAGCGGTCGAGTTCTTCATAGCGCCCGTCGCCGGCGATTACCACCTGCACATCAACCGGCGCGTCCGCCTCAGCCGGCAAGCCATCGAGCAAATCGCTCAGCAGCGCGTTTAGCACCGTGCGCTCTTCCAGTATCCGTATCGCCTGCTGCGCCCCTGCCTCATCGGCGAAACTGTCAATAACTTGACTCAAGCCATCGCGATAAATGAAACCCGCTCGATTGTTGTCCACATTCTCAATGAGTTCGGCTGTCAACTCCGCCACCTCGCGCTCCAGCATTGGCAGGCTGTTGCTGCGCAGGCGCACCTGCTGCGCGCCCAAGCCGGCGCAGGTCTCGTTGACGCGTTTAGCCGCTTCGCCCAGCTTAACCTGCGGCACCGGTTCCGCCAGCGTCAACATGCGCTGATGCACGCCCCCGCTATTTAATACCAGCACCATCAAAGCCAGACGCCCCTGGATCGAGATCAACTCCAAATGCTTAAACGAATTCGTCTGCGAGATCGGTGGCGTCACAATCGATGCCGTCCGCACCGAGCGCGCCAGCAGGGCGGCCGTCCGCCGCATCCACTGCTCCATGCCCGCTTGCAAAGTGCCAACCCGCTCGGAGATATGGCTTTGCTCGCCGCGGGTCAGGCTGCGTGTCTGCAAGAGCCGGAGAACAAAATAACGAAAGCCGGCTGCCGTCGGCACGCGCCCGGCCGATGTATGCGGCGCGGCTATATATCCCATTTCTTCCAGCCGCGCCATCTCGTTGCGCACGGTCGCCGAGCTGATATTAAGCTCGTAATTTTCGACCAGGTAACGCGAACCGACCGGCTCAGGTCTTTCCGAATAAGCCTGTACGATGCAGGCGAGAATGTCTTCCTGCCGGTTTGTGAGATTGGGCAAGCGCCGCTCGTCGTTCACGCCGCCGGCAACTCCAGTTCGGTCCATTTGCCTGCGAATACGCTGAATGCTATCACGCGCCGCAACCTTTGACAAACCGGCATATCCGTCCGCCACCCAAACCACCCTCGCAATCCTATGCGATTGTTGGGGCTGCCCATTGGGTCGCCCGCAGCCGCCATCCCCGCCTTCCACCGCCGTCATTTTCCACTCCCTCAAACGCGATTCTGATGTAAGATGTGCGCCATGCCCTTCGTCTTAATGGCACATATTCGATAAGCGAAATTGCGGTCGTCCGCAATTTCAAAGTTCACGAGCGAGGTACAGCAATGGGCAAGAAGACATTTGACGTCAATCAAAACGAATTCCAGAGCGAAGTGCTCGATAGCAGCACACCGGTGCTGGTCGATTTCTGGGCGGAGTGGTGCGGTCCCTGCAAGATGATCGCTCCGATCGTCGACGAAATCGCTGATGAGTACGAAGGCAAGCTCCGCGTCGCCAAAGTCGACGCCGATGAGAACCAGGAAATCCTGATGAACTTCGGCATCATGGGCATCCCCACATTGATCCTCTTCAAAGACGGCGAAGCGGTGGAACGAATCACCGGCTTCAAGCCCAAAGGCAAAATCGTAAGCAAGATCGCGACGCACATTTAGCCGCGTCATCAGCCGCGATGGAACGCTCATCAATTGTCGATGGGCGTTTTTTTGCCATCCCCAGGCTGCCCCGCCAGAGCGCAAAGGCGCAGGAACCTAACGCTGATAGACAGTTGCCACTTTCCCGCCGCCCTAACTTGCTGGTATTATCAAGCGCGTCACAGCCGCTCGGCGGCAACGAAAAGCATCAACCGCGCTCACACAAAATAACAAGCCCGCTCCTTGCATGAGCAAAGGGGTTCAACATAAATGAGGGCGAAATCGATCCACAGACTGCCGTTCGCCGGCTCCAGCAGGAGTTCGGCATTTGACGCGTAACGTAGTCTAATGGAGTGATCGTGAAACAGATGCAGATGACCGACATCGTCAAAGTGCCCGGTGCCAAATTCCACCCGGAACCGCCCGTCCAAGACGAGCAGGAAGAGCAGGAACACTCGTCAACCATGCGCTTTGGCTCGATGAAAATCTTTTCCGGCAGCGCTTCGCAGGCGCTTGGTGGAGAGATCGTAGAATACATCTGCGCCGTTTCGGAATACAACATCAAGCCGGGCGCCTATTTCCGGACGGTCTTCTCGAACGAGAACATATTCATCAAATTGGAAGAGAGCGTCCGCGGCAAAGACGTCTATCTGGTGCAGACGATGGCGCCGCCTGTGCATGAGAACTTCATGGAAATGCTGATCATGATAGATGCCCTCAAGCGCGACTCCGCTTGGCGCATCAATCTGGTCGTGCCGTATATGAGCTATACCCGCTCCGACAAGAAAGATCAGCCGCGCGTGCCCATCACCGCCCGGCTGATCGCCAATATGATGGAGACCGCCGGCATCGATCGCTATATGACGATCGACCTGCACGCCGGCCAGATCCAGGGCTTCTTCGATGTCCCCGGCGATGCGCTTACCGCCTTCCACCTCTTGAGCGATTACATCATCAGCAAAATGCGCAGCGGCGAATTGGCGGACTTGGTGGTCGTCACCACCGATTTGGGCTTTGCCAAGCAGGGGCGCAATTGGGCGGAAAGCCTGGGCGTGCCCCTGGCTTTCGTCGAAAAGCGCCGCAGCGGCGATGCCGATAGCCCGCAAGCGCTTTCTTTGATCGGCAATGTCGAAGGAAAAAACGTCTTGCTCGTCGATGATGAGGTCAATACCGCGGGCAGCGTCGTGCGCGCGGTCAATGTCGTGCGCGACTACGGCGCCAAAGATGTGCTCTTCGCCTTCACCCATCCATTCCTCACCGACAAAGCCTACGAAAGACTCGCCGCCCTTGATCTGCGCGAGATTGTATTCACCAACACCTTGCCTATTGCGCCAGAGAAAAAGCTGCCCAATATGACGACGCTGTCCATCGCGCCGCTGCTGGGCGAGGTGATCTTACGCGCGCATGAGGGTCGGAGCGTCGGCGCGCTTTTTAATGAGTAAGGCGCCCCATCCCGGCTCAAGGGATTCCAAACAGTCCACGGCGGAGGTCTCAACGCGGGCGCTGGCAGTCTGCGGGCTCGGCTTCCTCGCTCTATTGACCGTTCTTTACCTGCTCGTCCAGTCCATCGGCGGCGATGAACTGGCGCTACTGGTCGAAGACGCTGGCATCTGGGGCCCGCTCGTCTACATCGCCATCAAAGCGCTGACCTTCACCTTCGCGCCGCTCTCCGCCGGTCCTATTCAATTCGCGTCCGGCATCCTCTTCGGCGTCATACCCGGTACGTTGTATTCCGTTTTGGGCGAGGTTATCGGTGGCGCCGTTAATGTAGTGATCGCGCGCCAGCTAGGCCGGCGCATCGTAAAGCGCTTTGTCGGCGAAGCCGCGATGACGCGCATCGACGATTTCTACGAGCGCCACCTCGACGATTGGAAATCGCTGCTGGCGGCGCGCCTGCTGCTATTTTCGGTATACGATTTCATCAGTTATGCCGTTGGCTTGGGGCATATTCGCTTGCTCGTTTACATCGCGGTGTCTTTTATCGGCGGCTTGATCCCCACCTATATCTTCGTGGCTATCGGCAGCGAAGCGGCGCAGAACCAGAACGTGCTGCTATTCTTTTATATTGGCGCCGCCGCTCTCTTTGTCGTCTGGCTGCTTTTCCGCCGTAAGATTGGACGCTTGTTGGCAAAGTTTCAAGCCAAGACGAGACTTTGAACCTCGTGTTGCTCGTTGAGACGCCTTGAACGCATGGCGAAACTCGTGGGTCTAATCACTTGTCTATCTCGCTGCCGCGAAGACACTGCGGTGCAGCCGCCCCAACATATTTCGCGCTTGGCGTTGCAGCAGTCCTTCCGTGATACAGCAAGAACTGACTGTGTCCCTATGATATAATCACCTGTAGTCAATCATCCGACACCGCGTGAGGATACATGTTCCGCAACATCGTCAAAAAAGTATTCGGCGACCCGATGGAGAAAGCGCTCTCCGCTTATCAGAAATCGGTCGACCAGATCAACGCGCTTGAGCCGGCGATGCAAGCGCTCAGCATAGAGCAGATGAAAGCGCGAACCGCCGAATTCAAAGCGCGGCTCGCTAAAGGCGCCAGATTTGAAGACATCATGATCGAAGCCTTTGCCCTCGTGCGCGAAGCCTCCGTCCGCGCCATCGGGCTGCGCCATTACGATGTGCAGCTCATCGGCGGCATCGTCTTGCATGAAGGGCGGATCGCCGAAATGAAAACCGGCGAGGGCAAAACGCTGGTCGCCACGCTGCCGCTTTATTTGAACGCCTTGGACGGGCGGGGCGCGCATCTCGTTACCCCCAACGACTACCTAAGCAAACACGGCTTGCAATTCATGGGCCCAATTTATCATTTGCTCGGTTTATCCGCCGCCGTCATCCAAAACACCGGCGGCAGTCCCGACAGCGGCTCCTTCCTATTTGATCCCGATTTCATCTCCGATGACGCACGCTACCAGAATCTGCGCCCGATCAGCCGCCGCGACGCCTACGCCGCTGATATCCTCTACGGCACCAACAACGAATTCGGCTTTGATTATCTGCGCGACAATATGGTGCTCGCCCACGAACAGTTGGTGCAGCGCGAGCTGCGCTACGCCATCGTCGACGAGGTCGATAACATCCTCATCGACGAGGCGCGTACGCCGCTGATCATATCCGGTCCCTCGGATGAGCCCTCTGATTTTTATCGCCGCTTCGCCTCTATCGTCAAGCGGCTGAAAAAGAGCAGCGAAGACAGCATCGAGGCGGAAGAGCCCGATGGCGACTTCGTGCTCGATATCGGCGACCGTATCGTCTATCTGACCGAGCAGGGCGTGGAGAAGGTGGAAAAGGCGCTCGGCGTACATCAGCTCTACCATCCCGACAACGCCGAGATGCTGCCCTACCTCGATAACTGCCTGCGCGCGCAGACGCTCTATGAAAACGATAAAGAATACATCGTCCAGAATGGCGAAGTGGTCATCGTGGATGACTTCACTGGACGCCTGATGCCCGGGCGCCGCTTCTCCGAAGGGCTGCACCAGGCTATCGAAGCCAAGGAAGGCGTACAGATCCGCCGCGAAAACATCACCATGGCCACTATCACCTTCCAGAATTTCTTCCGCATGTACGATAAGCTGGCGGGCATGACCGGCACCGCTCTCACTGAAGCGGAAGAATTCGAGAAAACCTACGAGCTTGATGTCGTGCCCATTCCGACGCATCAGCCCGTCATCCGCGCCGATGACAACGACCTGATCTACGTCAACGAGACCTCAAAATGGAACGCCATCGTCGGCGCGATTCAAGAGCGCAATGGGCGCAATCAACCTATTCTCGTAGGCACGGTCGCTGTCGAGACATCCGAGCGCCTGAGCAATTACTTGAATAAAGCCGGCATCAAACACGAAGTGCTCAACGCCAAGCAGCACGAAAAAGAAGCCGAAATCATCACCCAGGCGGGCCGACCCGGCGCTGTCACCATCGCCACCAATATGGCGGGCCGCGGCGTCGATATCCTGCTCGGCGGCAATCCTGAAGGCTTAGCGCGCGGGGCGCTGCGCCGGCAGGGCATCGACCTAACTGCCGCCAGCGGCGCCCAGAGGAATAAGGCTCTGGCGGAAGCGGAGAAGCTGGTCGCGCGGGATCGCGAAGTGGTGCTGGAAGCCGGCGGGCTCTTCGTGCTCGGCACTGAACGCCATGAAGCCCGCCGCATCGATAATCAATTGCGCGGCCGCTCTGGCCGGCAAGGCGACCCCGGCGAAACCCGCTTTTACCTCAGCCTTGATGACGACCTGATGAAACGCTTCGCCAACGACAACGTCAAGCGCTTGATGAAAACCGCCGGCTTCCCCGAAGACGAAGCGATCCAGCACGGCATGATCAGCAAGTCCATCGAACAGGCGCAAATCCGCGTCGAGGGTCACAATTTCGATATTCGCAAGCGCGTCGTCGAATACGACGATGTCGTCAATCGCCAGCGCGAGATAATCTACGGGCAGCGACTCGATTGGCTGAAGACAGATGCCGAGCAGCTGCACGCCGATTACATCGCTATGATTGAAGACCAGATTGCCAGCGCCGTCGACGACGCATTCGCCGCTGATCACGATGGCGAGCATCTCGAAGCCGGCGCAATGTACCAGCAGCTGGCCAGCACTGGCTTGCCATTGCCCGAGACGATTAGCGCCGAGGCGCTCGAAGACTTGGAAAAAAGTGAAGTCGCCAAGCAAATCAGCGCCCACGCCGCCCAACTGCTGGAGACAAAAGCGGCGCAATTGGAAGAAGCGCGCGAAGGGCTGACCGAAATCGCCGAACGCCAAACCGTGATCCGCTCGCTCGATCACTTTTGGCAGCGCCACTTGACCGACCTCGATATCCTGCGAGAAGGCATTGGCTTGCAAGCGATCGCCCAGAAAGACCCGCTGGTCGAATACCAGCGGCAGGGCTTCCAGATGTTCCGCATCGTCGAAGATACTTATCGCCAGATTGCCTCGCGCCAGATCTTCCTCGTCCAGCCCGCAATCGTGCAGACGCCCCAGCGCCGTCGCGAAATGCGCGAGCATCGGCCCGAACTGCAAATGGGCAATACCGACCGACCGGCGCAACAGACCGTTCGCAGAACCAAGGGGCGCCCGGGACGCAATAAACCTTGCTGGTGCGGCAGCGGCAAGAAATACAAGCACTGCCACATGCGCGAAGACAATCTCTCCGGCAAGTTCCAGCAAGCCGGTTGACCGGCGCCGCCTAACCGCAGAGGCAAATCGCGCGAAAATGGTTACGTCCGTCCAATCGACTGTCTGTGTACGGGCGAGCGGCGGTTAGTGTCTACGCAACCCGGCGGCTCAGCCGCTTTTGCACTAAAATCGCAATACGTTCGCACGACAGACTTCAACTTATCTATGTTCCAAATCGGCGAGATTGAACTCCACCTCTTCAACGACGCAACTGCCTTCATGGATCCCGGCGGTCTCTTCGGGCTGGTTCCGCGCGTGCTTTGGTCGCGCTACCACACCGCTGATGATCGTCACCTGATCAAGACCGCCACGCATACCCTGCTTATACGCGCCGCCGGGACGAACATCATCGTCGATACCGGATTCGGCAATAATCTTACCGACACACAGCGCCGCTTCCTGCATATCAGTGAGAGCGACGGCACGCGCCGAGGTTTGGACGTCCTCGGAATATCAGCCGCCGATATCGATATCGTTATAGACTCGCATTTGCATGACGACCACTGCACCGGCAATTTCCGCCGCGCTGCCGATGGCTCGCGCGCGCCCGCCTATCCCAATGCCGAATACCTAGTCCAGCGGCGCGAATTCGAAGATGCGACAAAACTCAACGAACGCACCCGCGCTACTTATCGCCCAGCGAATTACGTCCCTCTCTTGCAATCGGGTCAAATGCGCCTGCTCGAGGGCGCTGCCGAGATCGCGGGGGGCGTATCGGCAATTGTGGCGCCGGGCCACACACGCGGGCACATGAGCGTCCGCATCGAAAGCGATGGCGAGCATGCTGCCTTCCTCTGCGATATGGCGTCGCTGGGGGTTCACTTCGAGCGCCTCGCCTGGATGACCTCCTTCGATGTCGAGCCGCTCGTCACCCTGGAAACCAAGCGCCGCTGGCAGCAATGGGCCTTGGACACCGAGGCGCTGCTCATCTTCCCCCACGATGCTACGACGCCCGCAGGCCGCCTCACGCAAGACGAACGCGGCCGGCACTCCGTCATTCCTGAACCCGTGAAATACGACAATCTGTAATCCGCTTGATGGCGCCGTTTTGTAGGGGCGGTTTATCAAGTCGCCCGAGATAGCGAAAGCATGTAGGGCGACTGACCCGCAGTGTCTACGCGCGGCGGTGAGTCGCCCACCTCATTCAACTCGTCGTAGCTTTTGGGCGAGCCACCGGCTCGCCCCTACAGATTCTCAGGTCTCGGATTAATGATTCCGTGTGAGCCAAGCTGTGACTTGCGAGAGACTGCGGCAAAAAATCAAACCCGCGCCGGCTGACACTGTGGACAGAAATGTGTGCCCCGCTGCGCCACCCGTATTTTATTGATCGCCGTCCCGCATATCCGGCAGGGAAGATTCGTCCGCCCATAAGCGTAGAAGTGATTCTGCGATTGACCTTTGTCGCCATCGGGTTTGCGATACCAGCCGATGCTCGCGCCTTCATGCTTGATACCCGCCAACAGCGCGTCGCGTATCGTCTGATGCAGCCGCTTGGTATCGGCCTCCGTCAACAGATCAACTCGCGTCGCCGGGTGAATGCCGGCGCGGAACAATGCCTCGTCGGCGTAGATATTGCCTACGCCCGCGACGAACTCCTGCGCCATCACCAGCGACTTGATCGCCCGTTTCCGCCCGCGCATCCCATCGCGAAATCCCGCCAGTGTAAAGTCTTTGCTCAGCGGCTCCGGTCCCAAATGGCTTAGCAGCTTGCCAACATCGTCAGACAGATATACACGCCCGAATTTGCGCAAATCGGAGAAGCGCAGCTGCCGCCCGCCATCCAGATCGAAGCGCACATGCACCCAGCGGTCCGCTTCATGCTCGTCGGCAGCAGCGGTCACATACAGCCGCCCCGACATCTTGAGGTGGATCACCAATGTGTCACCCTCCAGCGCTATCAAGATGTATTTGCCTCGCCGATTGAGCGCCCGCACCCGCTGACCGGACACGCGCGCGGCGAACTCATCCGGCGCTGGCGAATGGATCGTCGGCGCCCAATCATGCCACATGCGCTCAATCCGCCGCCCGATTAAGGCAGCGCGCAAGCCGCGTACGACCGTCTCAACTTCTGGCAATTCGGGCATATAAGGGGTTTAAAGCTAGGTTCTGTTGACATTTTATCGTAGCCATATGAGCGTACCGACAAGGTGCAG
>JAPPFH010000040.1 GCA_028875185.1 Chloroflexota bacterium
CCCGGCCCCTTGCCCCCACAAGGAGGGAAGGGGAGTTTTTCAAGGAATTACGGGCTTTTGAAGTCCCTCCCTCATTTTGGGGGAGGGATTTAGGGTGGGGGAAACAAGGGATATATCAACACATTCACCACACACGAGACCCGAGACTGTGGAAGAATATTACGACGTCTACTAGAATTAGATGGTGATATCGTCCGCGAAGAAGGAATTGCCGCTCGTGGCAACAAACGCCCAACCGGCCCGCTTCCCTCGCTTGCGCGCGCTGCTATTCTTGCTGCTCTCGCTGGCGTTTGGCGCCGCGCTCATCATCGCTATGACCTGGTTCGTCGTCGGTTCCCCGCCCCGCTCGCAGGCGGTCGCCGTCGCCGACGACCTCAGCGTCGCCGAATTCGCGACCCTGCCCGAAGACGACGCTTACCCGGCCGCGCTGGCGATAGACGCAGACGGCATACTCTATACCGGCAGCTATGAAACCGGCGCCCTTTGGTCAATCAGTCCTGATGGGTCCGTCCGCGAAATCCCGGGCAGCCGCGAGCGCATCGGCGCTATCAGCGGATTGGATATCGCCCCCGATGGCGCGCTCTATATCCTCGACCGCATCGCGCCGCTGAATGCGACGGGCGCTGTGGTCTGGCGCTACGCTGACGGCGAGCTGGCGTCGCTCTTCGAGATCAGCAACGAAGCCTTCTTCGGCAAAGTATTGCCCGACGACATCGCCGTCGACAGCGATCGCCGCATTTATATCAGCGACCGCCTGGGTCATGTGCTGCGTTACGGGCAGAATGGCGAGCCACTCGGTCGCGAAGGCCAAGCTTATTGGTGGTTCGCGCCTTGCAGCCAAGAATGCGAAATCACCGGCATCGCCTTTGATCGCGCCAAGGACGCGCTCCTGATCGCCGATCCGGCGGAAGAAGCGATTTATCGAGTCGACGTCACTAACGACGGCGCTGGAGACAGCAGCGCGCTCTTGCGCGGCGCTGAACAGAAGAGGGACTACGGTTTCGATGGCGTCACCGTAACGCCGAGCGGCGATGTCTACATTGCGCTGCTCAATTGGAACCGCGTCGCCCGCGTCGAGGATGGCAAGCTGGTGATGCTGGCGAAGGACTTTCGCGGCGCCAGCGACATTGCCTACGACCAGGCGCGCCGCCGCCTCTACGTGACCAACTGGAATCAGTTCGGGCTCGCGTTCGGCACGCGCCCTCAGCTGCCCTTCGCCCTTGATGTGATCCAGTTTGATGCCGCATAAGGGCAACATGACGCCTTGCCGGCGCTCGCTTGACCCGCCCATGCAAGTCCGCTAGGCTAGGTTTATCGGTCGCGCCGACCGGGAGACGCAATTAGAACCAAGCAAGTCATGCAATAAACTGCTGGAATTCTATAGGAAGAGCGGGCGAGCCATTGGGTGGCGCAGGGCACGTAGACATCGCCCTTCGACATTGACCGCCGCTCGTCCGCGCGCGCTTTCGATAATTTTGGCAATTTCTTTCCTATGGCAGTCATTCTGATTAGTTGCTTGGGATCATGTTGATGCGCAGAGGCCGCTCGCGCCGTGGCAGCGGACCGATACAGGTCTCGCCATATCGTCATTCGTATTCTGTGCCTCGCTGGCGCCGGCTCGTTGGCTGGCTTTGCCTGTTCAGCGCCCTCTGTCTCATGGTCTCAGCCGCTTACCTGGTCATCACGGCGCCACCCGTTACGGTCGCCAGCGCGGTCGCCGTCACGGACGGTGCGGGCAAGCCGGCGCCGACCACCGCCGCGGAAACCGTCATCGCCGCGCCGCCGTCCCAGGCGATGCAATCCGCGGAGCCGCCCGCCCAGCCGACTGTCAGCGCCGCGCAAATCCTGGACTTGCTGGCGACGCCGCCTGAGCTTTCCGCCGCTGAGGCCAGCTTGCGCTATGATCCCTTCACGCTCATCACCAACCGCGCCCGCTCCAAGATGACCAGCACTGTCGCCCAGCGTGGCGACACCATCGCCGGCATCGCCAATCGATACGGGCTGCAAAAGGAGTCCATCGCCTGGTGCAACGATTATCGTCTGGCGCTGGTGCTCCGGCCTGGCGATGTCGTCAACATACCGCCGACTGATGGCGCCTGCCACACCGTTATCCGCACTCAGCGCAAAGACATCCGCGCTATAGCCGCGCAGTACAAAGTCGACGACCCTTACGCCATCATCGACTCTGCCGCGAACGAGCTGCCTGATATCGCGCCGGAGACGCTGCTGCCCAGCGGCACGCGCCTTTTCATCCCGGGCGGCGAAGGCGAGATCATCACCTGGAACGCGCCAGTACAGCAAGACGGCGCTGGCAATGTTGTCGCATTCGACCCCGGCAGCCCCTTCAGTTGCGGCGCCCGCGCCGGCGGCGGCACGGCTTGGGTCAATCCGCTGCCCAACGGCGCCTACGTCCGCGGTTATTACGCCGGGCACAGCGGCATCGACATAGCCGCGCCGATCGGCACGCCAATTTTCGCCGCGAACGGCGGTCCCATTCTCTACGCCGGCTGGAACAATTGGGGTTACGGCAACACCGTCGTCATCGGCCACGGTCCCTGGTCGACTCTCTACGGCCATATGAGCAGCCGCGCGGTCGGTTGTGGCCAGGTCGTCGGCGCGGGGCAGATCATCGGTTATGTGGGTAGTTCAGGAAGGTCAACAGGACCGCATTTACATTTTGAGATTCGCTTCCGCAATCAGCCGCAAGACCCGGCTGCGACATCGGGGATCGGGTGGTAGCGCCGCCTCGGAGCGACGATGGGCGGACGACCTATCAAGTCGCCCGTCATGTGACAAAGTTGAAGTATGGCCGGCGAAACGGTACAATCTGGTCGATACGCGGGCGGCCTTGTGGGGCGCGTGGGTCGCGTAGACACTGACCACCGACACCGCCCGTCGGTCGCCCCTACAGATTACCGCGCTGTCGGGAAGGTTGAACGGATGACCACATTTCAGACCGTTGACGAAGCCTGGACGGAATTGCGGCATGGCGAAGACGCGGAGGCGCGCGCCGCCGCCATCATCTACCTGGGCGAGAATCGCTACGCGCCCGCGGTCCCGCGCTTGACCGATATCGTACGCGAATCCGACCCCGGTACGCGCTACCTGGCAGCTAAGGCGCTGGGGCAAATTGGCGATGAGGCGGAAGCGGCAGTGCCTACCCTGCTTGATGCCCTGCGGGACAATGACATGTTCTTGCGAGCAGGCATCACGGGCGCGCTGATCAAGATCGGTCCGCCGGCAGTGCCTGGCTTGACCAGGGCGCTCTTCGATCCCAACAGCGCGGTGAAACGCGCCGCCTGCAAAGCGCTGGGCAAGATCGGCAGCGAGCGCGCCGTACCGGCTTTGAAGTTCTCGCTGCGCGACGGCAACCAAGGCGTGCGCAAATTCGCCCGCGAGGCATTGGAGCGCATTGATAGCGCGGCGGCGCGCGAAGCGCTCAAAGGCGTTTGACAAGCCCAAGCCCAGTCCAGCTGCGCGCAGACTAAGCCACAATTGCTAAAGCCGCTATACCATAAAGACTTTCCTTAAGGTGTGACAGCGCATTACCGGCAGCGCTTTGGCGAGATGCGCTGGCTATGTTAGTATCTGCTACAGATACATGATCGCGGTATCGGAGGTAGATGATGCACTCAGCGCCCTTGACCATCGGCATCGAAGAAGAATATCAGTTGATCGATCCGGAGACCGGGGAGCTGGCGGCGGTGGTGCAGCAATTGCTGCATGACGACAGCATCCGTCAAATCGGCGACCAAGTCAAACCGGAGTTTATGCAATCGCAGATCGAAATCGGCAGCGCCATTTGTCATAACGTGCAGGAGGCGCGGGCGGAATTGACGCGGCTGCGGCGCGAGGTGAACAGCGTAGCCGAGCGTCACGGTTATTGCATCTTGGCGGCGAGCACGCATCCATTCGCCAAATGGGAAGAGCAAGAGGCCAACCAGGGCGAGCGCTATCAAGACCTCAAGGAATACATGCAAGAGGTGGCGCGGCAGATGCTGATCTTCGGCATGCACGTGCATGTCGGATTCGGAAAGGCGCGGGAGCAGCTTGATTTGCTGATCGATATTCAAAACCAGTTGCGCTATTTTCTGCCGCATCTGCTGACCTTCTCGACCAGTTCGCCCTTCTGGCACGGGCATCCCACCGGGCTGAAGAGCTACCGCAGCATCATCTTCGAGAACTTGCCGCGCACCGGCACCGCGCCCATCTTCTCCTCATTCAGCGAGTTCGAGCGGCTGATTGAGACTTTCGGTCAGGTTGGCACGCTGGGCAAGGGCCGCGGCGACGGCAAAGCCGATTACACCAAGATCTGGTGGGACAGCCGGCCGCACGAAGACTTCGGCACACTCGAGATCCGCATCTGCGATATCTGCACCACCGTTGATGAAGCGGTCGCCATCGCTGCGCTGGTGCAAGCCCTCGTCGCCAAGCTGATTGAACTGCGCAATCAGAACATGAGCTGGCGAATCTATCCCAATGAGCTCGTCGCCGAGAACAAGTGGCGGGCGGTGCGCTGGGGCTTGGATGGCCAGCTGATCGATTACGGCAAGCGAGAATCGGTGTCGATGCGTTCGCTGGCGCTGGAATTGCTGGAGTTGATTGACGATGTCGTCGATGAGTTGGGCTCGCGCAATGAGGTCAACTACGTGCGTACAATTCTGGAAGAAGGCACGAGTTCGGATCGCCAGTTGGCTGTTTACCACGAGGCGCTGGCGAATGGCGCCACCCAGAGCGAAGCCACCAAGGCGGTGGTGGATCACTTGCGCGAAGAGACGATGCGGGGGGTCAATTAGCTACATATTGCTAGCGCGTACATTTCTTGTGTCTTGGCAAGCGACAGGGCAATCGAGCGATGCGTTGACTTTTCTTCATATATGCGACAAAATCACGAAATGGCGCCGAGCGAGAGGACGTCTATGGATGCACAGAGCATAACAATCTTGGTTGCAGTAGCGGGTCTATTCATTCAGGCCGTCGTGGCGGTCGTTGTGGTTGTTGCGTTCCTCTGGCGTATACCGTCAAAGGACGATGTTAAGCGAGTTGAAGACAAAGCGGACGACGCTAATACGCAGAATCAAGATATTCAAGGTGACATAAAGGTATTGACCGAAAAGGTGGAACGCATAGAGGGATATTTTGATACCCCAACGCTAAAATCTCGCTGAGTGAAATCTGCGAAACTATGAACGAATCGATTCGTATAACAAAGCTAATTGCTGACGTGGATGGCACGCTAGATCGCCAGGCATACGGATTCTTTGATCTCGCCGAGATTGCGAAAGGCGAAAACGTAAGACGACTTCTGGTCGCCAACCTAGTTAAACATGTCGACAACGTCTCGGCGGTTTGGGAACGCTCGGTCTACAAACCAATCATGACTGACCGAGAGATCTTCCCACCACGGTATTTGGGCGATAGTATCCGTTTCTTTTGGTCGCGTCCTTTTGACGAACCAGTTAGCCGTGCCTCAGTTGAAGAAGAATCCAGAGTTGCGCTTCAGGCAGCGGTGGACGCGGTGGTAAGAGCAGGATTTAAGAATATGGATTACGTGAGTTAGGTCTGGCCCGTATTTCACTCAGCCACGCCTCGCCCTCGTGCTGGCGTAGCGCATGCTCAGTTCCGGCTCGGCCATTTGCAGGCGGCGCGGCGGCATGCCCTCTACTATCGCTTCCAGGTCGTCCACCACCATCTCGCCCAATTCGACCATGCCCTGCGCCACCGATCCAGCGCGATGAGCGGAAAGGATGGCGCCCTCGGCAGCGCGAATCGGATGATCAGCCGGCAGCGGCTCAAGCGGGAAAACATCGGTCGCCAACTTGAAGCGCCCGGCCAGCACCATCTCGGTCGCCGCGTCGAAATCAATGACGTGGGCGCGGCTCGCCAAGATCAATACGGCATTCGGCTGGATCAGCTCCAGCAGTTCGCGCGAGAGCATCGCTCGGTTCTCGCTTGACGGCACCGCCATCACGAAGATGAATTTCGAAGTCGCCAGCAACGCTTCCAGCGAGAGCGGCTCCAAGCCCTGCCGCCTTAGATAGCCTTCGCCAAGCCAGGGGTCATAAACCGAGATGCTGACGCCGAAGGGTATCAGCAGCGGGTGTAAGGCGCGAGCGAGACTGCCGTAGCCGATGATGCCGACTGGTTGATCGTAAAGCAGGAAGGTATCGACATTGCCGTGCCAGAGATACTGTTCTTCGCCGCGCCGCATCAGGCGATCGCCATAGGAGATCTGCCGCGCCGCGTCAATCGCCAGCCCGAGTGAGAATTCCGCCACTTGCCGCCCGAAGCCGGGCGCCGCGCTCAAGACGCGGATGCGCCGCCGGTAGCAAGCTTCGTAATCCAGGTTGAACGGGAAGCTGCCCGATACATCCATGATCGCTTTCAGGCGCTCGGCTTGATCCAGCACATCGCCATAATGCCAGCCGGATGTGACCAGCGCCTCAGCCGTCGGCAAGGCGCGCAGGAACTCAGCCTGCGGCATGCGCTCGTCTTTGCCCCAAACGACATCGACGAGGTCGCGCATCCGCCGCTGGTCTTCGGGCGAGAAAATCTCGTCCATCTGCCGGAAACCTGGATTGACAATGACTTTGCTCTTCATCGCTGCCTCGCTGCGGGCGACCCAATGGGTCGCGTAGACAAAACCCGTCGGTAGCCCCTACATTTTCGTTTCTGGCGCGCTAGCCATCGGTATTCATCACATCCGGACGGTTATTTTAGCCGCCGGTCGTACCAGACGGGCAGCTCGCCCAGGCGGACGCTGATATGGATGGCGGCCGCCTGCAAAGCCGTGCTGACCGCCTCCGGCTCGAGCACATGCACATCTGCCGGGCGTTCTTTTTCCGTCACTGGGTCGCGCCCCGGCAGCAGCGCGTCGACAATTTTCTCATGGTCGATCAGGATCGGCATGAAGCGCCCATCTAACAGATGGAGGTTGATTTCGCCGTGCAGCACCGTCGGCCTGCGTCCCCGTTTCTTGACCACCTCACTGACGTAAATGGACTGGACGCCGCCCGCGTTGACCTTCCAAAGCGGCCGATCCCCGCGGCTGGCGCTGACGGTCTTCTCGTATTGATTAATGACGATGGTGTTGGGCTGGCGCAAAATGATAAGCAGCAGACGCCCGATGGCGAGCAGCAGCAATACGGCGACAACGATGCCCAGATAGGGCAGCCAAGCCGGGTTGGGAATGAGTGTGCCCGCGATGGGCAAGCCTAGCTCGCTCGTCAGCGTGGCGATGGAGACCCAGAGATAGACCAGGGTTAGGACGCAATACCAGGCGATTTGGCGCTGCTTGGCGCGCAGCCAGCGCTTCTCGCGAATCAAACGCAGTTCGCCGTCTCCGCCATGCATTTGCGGCGCTTCTTCCAAACGCCAGAGCCCCAAATCAAGCGGGAGCGGCTCCAATGGTATTGGTTCCGGCTCGGGCGCCATCGTCACGGGCGAGGGCGAGGAGAAGGGTATGCCAAGCGTATCAGCCAGGGCGGCGCCAAGCTGGGCCGCGGTCCCTTCTTGCGCGTCGGCATCAGGGTTGGTGAAACGCAGCAATTCGAACCAGCGGCTCGAACGCGCCAGCGATAGCTCCGGTGACAAGGTCAAGCCAAGCTGCCACGAGCTCGTCTCGTTGGACCGGCCCAGTACCACCTGTCCTAAATCAGCCAACTGAATTTCGCCCGTTTCCGGCAAATCGCGGCTGACTGCGAAATAGCCGTTATAACGAAAGGGCAAGCCCGTTTTGGCTTCCACGATCAGCTTTGGCGCATCGGCTTCATACACTTGAATTAAACGCCAGCGATCGGGGCTGTAATCTACGAGCGAGTTGGCGGATACAGCGATTCTGGGCATGCGTCGATATCGCTTGATTGATGAAGAATTAGCAGTCTCACATTATGGCAGACATCGACGGCAATTTGCAGACGCGATTTAATCTGAAACAACGCGCCAACAACGGCAAATTCCCTCGTTGACAGCGCAGTTTGTACACTATTCACCGCAGTAGTAAAACCAAGTTAGTCATGCGAATCCTGACAAGCTACCCAAAGAAAGGCGGGCGAGCCACCGGCTCGCCCCTACAGCATTCGACATGGATCGCGTTGGTTATGTTGTGTGAGCACTGGAGTTCTATTCGCGGCCGCCGTCAAGCGTCGTTATCGCCCGCCCCTGGCGCCAGCGTACCAAGATCAAGAGACAGAATATCAGACACAGCGAGAGCAAGCCCGCTCCACCAATCGCCAGCGCTTGGTCGGGGGCCGCCTGGCTGATGGCTAAAGCGACCAAACCATACAAGACGGAAAATAGATAAAGCAGCGCGAGAGTCTGCCGCTGCGTCAAACCCAGGCCGAGCAGCCGATGGGAGACGTGATCCTTCGCCGCCAGCATCAGGGGCCGCCGTTCCAGCAGCCGCGTGAAGATCGCCAGGTTGATATCGACGATAGGCAAAGCAAGCACAAACACCGGCACCATCCAGGTGACGTTCAGCGGCTGCGCGGCGAATTTCAGTTTGATCGCCAGAATCGCCAGCACGAAGCCCAATGTGTAGGCGCCCATATCGCCCATGAATGTGCTGGATGGGTTGAAGTTGTAAATCAGAAAGCCGACCGCGCTGCCAAAGATCGCCGCCGCCAGCATGCTCACCAGGACCTGCCCTTGAGACAGCGCCAATAGTAGGAAGACGCCCGAAGTAATGGAGGCGGCGCCGGCCGCCAGACCGTCCATATTGTCGATCCAGTTGATGGCGTTGATCAGCGCGACGATCCAGAACAAGGTCAGCGGAATATCGATTAGCGCGCTGCCGAAGAGGTCAATTTGCACGCCCGCGAGCGCGGCTACGCTGGCGGCGACCGTCATCACAATGAGGCGGATCCGCGGGCTGAGGTGGCGGCGATCATCCAGATAGCCGATCAGCGCCAGCAGGGTGGCGCCGGCGACGATGGCCCCCAATTCGATCAGATGATGCGGCGGGCTGAATAGCAGAATGGAGAGCACAAAGGCGAGATAGATGGCGGCGCCGCCCATTAGCGGCACGTGCTGCTTGTGGATATTGCGCCGGTTGGGCGCAGCGGTGACACCGAGGCGCATGGCGATCTGGCGTGTTAGCGGCGTCAGGCAGAGCGCGGCGCCGAAGCCGACGATCATGATGGGAATGAATTGCAGACGCGCATCCATAGCATCAGTATACGGGCGATTGCATTGAGGCGGAAGTCTCGTTGATTTGTGACTATTGCGGAAAACGGGCGATTTACAACCTTAGTTCGCGCGCGCAAAGGATTAGCTCTGCCGCCACTCAAATTCGACCGTGACCGGCAGGTGATCGGATCCGATCGGCGCGCCAACCGTCGCCGAGACGGGCCGCAGCGCCGCGCTGTGCCAAACGTAATCAATGCGCAGCAGCGGCTGAATGACGCGGGGCAAGCCAATCGCTTCGGCGACGGGCCAAGTCCGCCCGGCGCCAGCCCCGGCGCCGCGCCAGGCATCGCGCATTTGCGCCGTCACCTCGTCATAAATTAGCGAGGCGTCGCTCATATTGAAATCGCCGGCGACTACATAGGGCTTTGATTCGCCACGCGCCAGTTCCAGAAAGCGGCGGATCTGCGCGTTGCGGCGGCGCTCGTCATACCGCAGCAGCGCTTCCAGCCCGATATCGGCATCTGGGTCAAATTGGGCGCGGGGATTCAAGGGCAGCGTGAAATGCAATGCGTAGACGGCCAGCTCGCGCCCATCTTGATTAAGCACGAGCCGAAGCGCGTCCCGCCCCGGTTGGTCCTCAATGTTAAGAATCTCACGCTCGAGGATGGCATAACGTGAGAAGACGCGCGCGCTGCCCTCGATGTGGTCTTCGTGGGCATAAACATCATAAAGCGGCGCGAGGCGTTGATCATAACCGCGCGCCGTCTCTTGCAGCACGATCACATCAGGCGCCGTCTCCAATAGCCATTCGGTCGCGAGCCCAAGTTCACGGTTGCTGCCCTGCACGTTGAAGGTCACGACCGTGAATGTATCGCCAGTGGGCGGCTGAACCGGATGGTACATGCCGGGCGCGGCGAATGAATACAAGCCGATCGCGATGAGGACGACCTGCAGCAGCACGCTCCATCGCGGCGGATACGCCCGCGCGTCCTTGGCGGCGCCCGATTTGCTCAGGCGCAATAACCGCTTGCGCGCGCCCGCGGCCGGCGAGGCGCCGCCCCGCGTCACGATGACCGAGAGCGGAAAGGTGACGACCAAGGGCATAAACCAATATGGCGCAAAGGTATTGGCCAGATCGATAAGCGGTGGACCGCTAACGCGCAGCAGACGAAGCAGCGTGAAAAGCGCGACCAGCAGCGCGTAGAAGGAAATCAGATGACGAATCGGGGTCGAAATGCGCCGCAGGCTGGCTTGCAGAGATGACCAGGGCATTTCGCTGCCGCCGCAATCAGAGCAAGACGAGGGAGACGATTATCAAAGCGATGAACAAGCCAGCCGCCAATATGCCCATATTGCGCAGGTCTTTGATGACAAAGCCGTAATCGGCGCGCAGATCGTCCTCGGTCACCACTTTGGTTGGGTTGGCGAGCAGATCGGCGATGTACTCAGCCTCCAGCGCGCCTTCGTCCTTGCGCCGTTCAAGCTGAGCCGCTTGCAAGGCGCGGCGGCGGCGCGGCGGGAGTTTGGGCGCGGCCGCGGTCGGTGCGGCTGGCGCGGACGCGCTGGAATCAGCGGCCGGGGCGGCGGCGCCGCCTTCATCAATGACGCCTTGGCGCGCCTGATCGAGCACCGTCTGTGAGATATTGGGTTTCTTGCGTCTGCGTTTTGCCATCGTCACCCGTCCCGAGAATCCGCCAAGGGTTCATCCATTATCGCAAATGTGAAAGGGGCTGGCAAGCCTGGCCAGCGCATCAATAGCGCGGCCCGTCCTGAGGCGAGCTAAGCCGGCTCGATGTATATGGCGCCCAGCGACACGCGAGCGTCAGGATAAGGCGTTCCGGCGGCGTCGCGGGCGCCCAGCCGCTTCTGATCGTCCGCGCGGTAGAGCCCGGTCCAGAACTGATATCGCCCGGGCGCGAGATCCGCGGGAAGCGGAATCCGCCAGGTCTCAGTGTCGGCGAGGCCACTGTACCAAAGCCGCGTCGGCAAGCGCGCGCCCAAGGGCTGCTGGTCGAAGGCAAACAGCTCGCCAGTCTCTTCATTGACCAGATGCAGGAACTGAGTGTAATCATGCTCGCCAGCGGTATCCGCGCGCCAGGTCATCTCCAGGTTTAGGGTTTCAGCCGGGCTGGCGCTTGCTGGCGCAACAGCGGCAAAAAGGACAAAGCCATTGTCGAAGCGCGCGCGGGGGACGCCGTCCGTTGCGATGGGCGCAGCCGGCACAACCAGTTCATCCAGCGCGATCTGCGTATCGCTCAGCGACCGTCGATCGGCTGCCAGCGCTTTCTGGCTTACGTAGGCGCCGTCCTCCTCACGCCAAAGCCGCAACACCACCCAATAAGCGCGGTTGGCGCGCGTTTCTGGCGGCAAGCTCAATTGCAGCGTCTGGCGGAAAATCGGCAGATAGAAGGGACCCAGCACCGAGCCGCCATCGACGGTCACAAATTCGTCTTGGCCGGCGAGCGTCGATCCATCCGCTTGATCCAGCAAGTGAACGGAATAGCCCAGCCCAGCGTAGCTAAAGGGCGGCGCCGATAACCAAATGGTCGCTTCTAAGAACGCAGCGTCCGGAGCCAAGTCCAGACGATAGCCGTAAACACGCGCGCCCGCCTCGCCCCTTAGGTCGGTTTCGATGGCGCCGGTCTTACTCCGCACCCTATTCAGATCGGGGTCGCTGGTGAAGACGATCACCAATAGAGCCAAGACGGGCAAGCCCATAAGCAGGCGCCGCAGGCGACGATTGGGCGGCGGCGCCAACTCCGATATCAAGCCGAGCGTTGCCAAGAGCGCCAGCCAGATGCCCAGAAACTCCATTGGTTCTTCAATGTATTTCAGCAGGCATTTATCGATGTAATACAGCCCCAGCGGGCGACATGTAGGCGGGAAGCGCAGGTGCTCAAGACCAATCGCTCCCAAGGCGCTGACAGCCAGCCCGGCCAGGAAACTCCCGTGCCATATCCGCGCGCGCCGTGGTGAGCGCCAGGCGACGATAAGGGTCGCCGTTACAATCACGACGCCGGCGCCAAAGTAATAGATCGCCCAATTGGGCATGCCTTCGTGCAGGACAAAGAGTTCGTCCCAGCTTAGATAGAAGAAAACAGCGCCCAAGCCTAGGTAATACAGACGCTGCCAAATTGGAGCAGCGCGCGCCAGCCAAGCGATCAGTATCGAATAAGCAGCCACGAGCGCCAACTGCAATCCGGCCAGCGCGACTGCCGGATTCCGCTCTTCAGTCACATCGACGAGCTTTGCCAAGACCGAATCTTGGCTCTGAAGCTGTACCGCCAGCGCAACGATGATGACTTGCGCGAGCAGCAGGGTCGCGGTCAGCGCTTTGGCAAAGGACGGCAACCGCGGCGTCAGCTTCCGGAAGACGGCGGGCAAGACAAGAAGGTACAGTAGAAAGACCAGAAAGCGGAGCAAGTCATGCTGGGGGCTTGCCACGTCCTCGCGCTCCTGGCTCTAAATCAATGGATTTACACGCGGCAACATGTGGCGCCGTTCCGGCGAGTGCGCAAGGCAGATTGACATTCAGCGTCGAAGCGACATCACAGCAGGCGGAATCGAACTTCATTTTAGCGCTGGAAGTGATGCGGGGCAATTGAGCCCGATGCGCGCCACGCGCATTAAGCCCGCATCAAGGGCGAAATCTGAGCTAAGCGGGCTTGATTTGCATCAGGCCCAAGGGCACCAGGGCGTCAAGATACGGCGCGCCATCGGCGTCAGCCGCGCCCAGCCGTTGCTGATCGTCCACACGATAGAGACCGGTCCAAACATGATAGCGCCCGGGCGCAAGGTCGGCGGGCAGTGGAATCACCCAAGTTTCGCTGTCGGCGAGGCCACCGTACCACAGCCGCGTCGGCAAACGCGCGCCCAGGGGCTGCTGGTCGAATACCCACCACGCGGAAGTTTCGTCATGAATAAAATGGAGAAACTGCGTGTAATCCTGCCGGTCTTCCGCATTCGCCCGCCAGGTCATCTCGAGGGACAGCGTTTCAGCCGGGCTGGCGCTTGCGGGCGCATCGGCGGCGTATAAAGCGAAACCATTGTCAAATCGGGCGCGCGGGACGGCAGGGGTGTCGATTGGCTCAGCGGGCACGACCAACTCGGTCAAAATAACTTGCTTGTCACCCAGCGTTTGGCGATCGGACTTCAGGATGTTCTGGCTGGCGAAGTTCCCTTGCCGCTCGCGCCAGAGCCTCAGAAGAATCCAATAGGCTCTGTTGGCGCGCGCTTCCGGCGGCAAGCTCAAATGCGCGCTCTGACGAAAAATCGGCAGATAAAAGGGACCAAGGACCGAGCCAGCCAGGACAGTCACATTCTCGTCTCTGCTGGCGAGCGTCTTTCGGCTAGCCAGGTCCATCAGTTGAACTGAATAACCCAGACCCTCATAGTCGAAGGGCTGCGCCGACAGCCAAAGGGTCGCCTCAATGTAGTCAGCATCCTGGGCGATTTCCATTTGGTAGCCGTAGACGCGCTCATTCGCCTCGAACTGCAAGTCGGTCTCGACGGCGCCGGACCGGCGCATCACCTGGCTCAACTCGGGATCGCCGAAATTGACGATCGCCAAGAGAGCCAGCGCCGGCAAGCCATAGAGCAGCAGTCTGGGACCGCGTTTTGGCGCCGGCGCCAGCGCGGACAACAAGCCCATCGTCCCCAGCAGCGCTA
Organism: Chloroflexota bacterium; assembly: GCA_028875185.1. GTDB lineage: Bacteria > Chloroflexota > Anaerolineae > Aggregatilineales > Phototrophicaceae > UBA6055. The sequence continues at coordinate 13,795 of JAPPFH010000040.1, forward strand.
GCCAGTTTCCCAGATATTTCATCGGTTCTTCAACGTAAGTCAGCAGGCATTTGTCGATGTAATACAAGCCGAGCAGGCGACAAGCTTGCGGGAAATGCAGATTCTTCAGGGCTATCGCCCCCAGCGCGCTGAGAGCCAGCCCAACCAGAAAACAGGCGAACCAAATCCGCGCGGGCCCCGGCGAGCGCCTGGCGACGATCACTGTCAGCGCCACAATTGCCAAAGCGATGGCAGTGTAATAGATCGCCCAGTAAGCTAAACCATTTTGCAGGACAAAGAGCTCGTCCAGCGTCAAATAGAGGAATACCGCGCCCAAGCCCAGGAAATACAGCCGCTGCCCATTGGGACGGGATCGCGCCAGCCAGGCGATCATGACGGAGTACCCGGCCACAAGCGCCAGTTGCAATCCGGCGAGGGCGCTGGCCGGATTTCGTTCCTTAGCCATGTCGACGAGCTTCCAGGTTACCGAACCTTGGAACTGAAACAGCAGCGAAAGCAGGATGACGACAATCTGCGCGAGCATGAGCGTCTTGGCGATTGACTGGGCGTAAGACGGCAGCCGCGGCAATAGCTTCCAGAATGCGATGAGCAGGGCCGGAAGGTACATGAGCAAGGCAATGATTGGGAGCGATTCGTGCTGGGAGAATGCCACTGGGTCGCCCTCCAAGTCTGAACTCAAGGGAGCCAAAGGTGTCAGAATGAGTTGCCGCTGGATGTCCCGCGCGGCGTTGCGCCGCTTTCGGAAATGACGACAGTCCGCAAGAGATGGAATTGCGCTTTATTGTAACCGTGCAGGCGGGGCGAGGCAATTGCGCCCGCGGCTAACGATCGAATGCTGCGTCGCCCAACGTCAAGTAGCGGACAAGCCTTACAGATTGTTTGGGGCGGGTAGTATTCTTCATATCAGACACTCCCGCCCAGCCGAGCTCGACAGCGCCGATATCAAGCGCTCAATCTCCGCGATCCTTATTCCCAGCCGCCAGCAGCGCGCCCAGCTGTTCGAAGCTGATGCCATATTGGCGGGCGATTTCGCGCGCGTAACTCTGCCCGCGCGGCGCTGCCGGCACAACCCGGTAGGTGCGCCGCAAGCCATCCGCGCCTGTTTCCATCTCCGAAATCAAGCTCTGAACGCGGCTGTCGCCAGCCACGTCGCTGTTGATGGATTCGCAATCGGCAGCCAACTCATGAAGATGCGTCACGAACAAGGCGCGGGCGCCCAGCATCCGCAGGCAGCGGACGACATCACGCGCCAGAAAATAACTCTCGGTCGCGCTGGTGCTCGCCAGCGATTCGTTGAGCAGCAGCAGGCTTTGCCGTGTGGCGCGGCGAAATATCTCGCGCAATCGTCCCGCCTCTTCGCCCAGGCGGCCGCTCTCCATATTGGGTTTCTCCTCCGCCGGGAAATGGAGATAGATGCCATCGACCGGGCTGAGCGCCGCCGATTCGGCTGGCACATGCATGCCCGCCTGCGCCAGCGCATGCAGCAAGCCGACCGCTTGAATGTACGTCGTTTTGCCACCACGATTGGGTCCGGTCAATATGTGGATCCGCCCCCTCTCATCGAAAGCGACATCGTTGCAGACGATATGGTCGTTGAGGTCGCCGTCCGGCTGCTGCCGCGAGAGACGCAGCGCCAGATCGATATTGTAGAGCGCGCGCGCTTCCAAGCGCCGCTCGGCCGCCGGGATCAGCTCGGGGCGGCAGAGCGGCAAACCACGCTCCCGCAAGCCGCTGATCAGCTTGGCGCCGCCAACATAGAAGGCGATCTCGGGCTCAAGCGCGCGCAGCAGGCTGCTGCGGAAATGCGTGTAACGCTCAAGCGCCCGTGAAATTGGCTGAATGACATCATCGAGAACTTTCCCCAGGTCGCTGAACAAAACATTGGAAGCCAGCCGATCGAGCATTTCGCGCCGCTCCGCCAGGATGCTGCCGTTGCGGTAGCGCCCGGCAGCGGGGGATTCGCGCAAGGCGCTGATGCCGCGCCAGTCCGCCTCAGCGTCAATACCCCAAAACTTGCGGAAAAAGCGCGGGCCGCGGAAGCGGTGCTTGTTGAGCGAGAGCAGCGTCGCCGCCACCGGCTTCAAATCGGGCGAGAGATTGACGCCGATGGTCACGCTGACGATCTGGCGGATTTCGGCGCGCAGCTTTGGCAGCTCCTCCGCCATCTGCTTGAAAGCCGGCTCGTTAACGATGCGCTGCAATTCGTCCGCCAACCGCCGCCAGGCTGCGGCGCTCAGAGCCGTCAAGTGCGTCTGCAGCAGCGCGTCCAAGGCACAGAGGCATTCGATATAATTTTCCAGCTCGGTCAAGCGGGAGAGCACCAGCGAGACTTGATTGCGCCTTGCACGGATATCACGCACCGTGTTTTGCAAGCCGCGGATCTGCGGCAGCAGATCGTGTAAGCCCGCGGTGAAAGCCGGATTTGCCAGGCAATCATCAAAGACATCCCCGCGATAACGCAGAGTCGCCTCGTCGGTCTGCAAGGCGCCTAGCAGGTTGTGAATCGGGCGCCGATAATCGACATGAGGCGACATCAGATCGGCGATGACTTTGAGTCGCAAATCGTCGCTGATGGCGGCATCGCTGGTCCGCGCGCGGCCCGCGCTCTCACTGTCGGGCCAAAGTAGGCTGATATTGGGTGGTTCAGATTGGCTGGCTGGGGACATGATTTCAGCGGATGCTTTCATTGCCAACGGCTTGGCGTCATTGTAATCAAATTCGCCGGCGCGTCATAAGCTGGCTGGAAGCCATTTGCATGGGCAAAATCTGGGCAGCGGAATGGCTGCCCCACAGCGGTGTTTGCAACAGCCAAACGCGGATGCATTCTAATCGGATGCGGCGGAAGCCAGCAAAAACGCGGCTTTGGAACCAGCGAAACGAGGCGGAATACAAGCGTCAGAATTAATACAAGATTCTATTTCCGCCGCGATCGCTTCGCCAATGACACGGTTTATCACCGGTCCATAGTGACTGGTTTTGCCCCAGTATTGGCCGTCGTCGAATTCGGGTCCCAGCGATTTTTCCGCCGGCACATAAGGGACCATGTCGTCGATGTGGTCAAGCAACCAGCTGTACGCTGGTTTCACGGATTCGTGATGCGCCCGAAGTTGTTGGCGAATTGGCAAGTGCACGACAATGAAGCTCGCGTTCGCCTCGGCAACACTCTCGGCAAATGCCTGGACAATGGCTTGACCGAGCGCGCCACGTTCGCTCGAGGGGCTGTAGTCGTCTTCTCCGCGATTCGCCGATGAGGCAAGCGCTTGCCGAACCAGGACAGCCAACTTGCTCTGGGCAAGCATATCGTTGAAATACTCGCCTCCCTTGTAATGGAACTCGTACTGCGCGAGTGGATGGCTGCCGAAGCGCTCGTACACTTGCAAAAGTTCTTCCGGCGGGACGGCGGGGTAGTTGATCAATTCCAGCGTACCGTCTGTGAGGATGAAGCGCGGCTTCGAGAACGGAAGCGCTGTGCCGGTGAAAAGTAGCGGTCGGAAAACATTGACGTTTCGATCTAGATTTTCGGGTTGGAAACCAAAGACGACAATATCGGGCGCGAAGCCAAGCCCAAGGTGTCGCCAACGCAGAAAAGCTTGCCCCATGCCATAGCCGCCAACGCCGAAATTGAGAACCTCCGCTCTTATGCCGCGTGCCGCGAGGCCCTCTTCCAGCGTATGCGTCCATACTTCATCGTCCGAGACATCGGGTCCCGCGGTAAACGAATCGCCAAAAGCCGCAATCCGAATCGTATCCGCCGCTTTCGCCAAAGCGAATTCGCGCGTCGAACGAAAGCCGCGCGCATTCGTGGTGAACGCGCCGGCAAAACGTAAGCGCGCGTCGGCGCGGTATGTCCAGCCCGTGTACGGATCACTTTGAAAATTGGCTGAATCAACATTCGCAAAATAGGCATCCAGCCCCGCTTGCAAATCGGCGAGCGGCAGCGGTTCGAGGACATAGCCCATGCGCTCAAGCAAATTTTTCGCGCTGGAATGGGCGATTAGGTTGAGCGCAATCTCGAGAAGCAAGAGCGTAAAGGCTATGGAGGTTAAGCCTATTAGCGCTCTTCTGTAGAATCTCGGGCGCATTGCCGTCTCTCTAGAGCATAATACCGGCGCGGCATCATGTTTCAGCTGTGGGATCGAAGGCGCTAATTCAACCGCATCCGGCGCAGACCTTGATAAGCCGGGTCGCCCTGAATCTCGCCCCAGCGCGCGTCGCCGCCATCGGTATGCCATTCGACGACGAACATGCCGTCGGTGTCCTGGTAAGTAAACGTCGGCTTGAGGCCAAGCAGAATCTGGCGGATCGTGCCGATGACATCCTTGCGCTCCTCGCCCATGCGCAGGGTGAAGTATCGCCCGGATACGAATTCAAAGACCATCGGCATGCCTTCGAGGCTGCCTTCCATCTGGATCGGCGCTTCCGCCCGCGTACAGCTCATGAAGACATTCTGCAGCCGGTTATTCCACAAGGAGTGGTTGACGCGCTCTTCAATGTAAAAGGGGCGCGGCTCTGGGGTTGAGTAGAACCATTGGCGAGCGGTGTTTGCCATCGCGCTTCTCTCCGGAACCTGGACAGCCTGCAAGATCCTTAGTGTATCGCAAATCAGGCGCCGGAGAAATAGTGAAAGGTTGTTCTATTGTGGTAGAACATCTGTTCTAATCTTGTGCTATACTGTAACGGTCTCGCCGAAATCAGCTTGGGAAAGGGACCCCGATTATGAAATATCGCGACAATCGCAGTCGGCGCATATTCGCCTTTATCTGCCGATACACCGCCGAATATGGCTTCCCGCCGACGCTCGGCGAGATCGCCGCGGACGAGGGCTTCAAATCGAATTCCGGCGTAATTCGTCATTTGGACAAGCTGGAAAAGTGGGGTTGGATCGAGCGCTATCACGGCAACGCGCGCAGCATCCGCATCCTGCGCCCCTGCCAGAGCGAATCGGCTAAAGCAGATAACCCGAATTCTTCTCGCCTATACTCTCGGCTGCGATAACTACACCAGATTGCGGCAAGACATAATACTGATATAGTTCGCCGGTGATGAATTGCCGCGCCAGAGCGCCATCCAGCAACTTATAGGTTTGCAACTCAATGCGCAGCGACAGGTAGAGCGGGTGTGTGCGCAGCGTATAACGGCTGGTGCGCCCCTTGACGATCCGCACCGCTTCCGCCTCGCGATCCAGAGTCAGTTGCTGCACAAAGCGATTGTAGTCGGTCGTCAAGTAGAGCATGACGCCGACGACCGCCACCTCAATCGCTAGCGCCATCGGCAGAGCGAGCGCGCGCACAAATGTCAGTATCACCACGATAACCGTGATGGCGGTCGCCAGCTTCAGCGCGCGCCGCGTCAGTTGCGACATGCGCGCTTCGAAATGGTCGATCTGTTCACCCAGCGTTGCCGCCTGCGCCTGACTCATGAGACCCAGGCGATTGTTCTTGAGATCATTTGGCGAGGCGGCGATGACCTGCGCACTGACGCGTCGCATAGGATAATTCCTGTGTCTCCGCTGCAACAGTAGTGTACCAAGTATCGGCGTCTAGCTCAATTGATTGGCTGGAGGGTGTGGTGAATGTGTTGATATATCCCTCGTTTCCCCCACCCTAAATCCCTC
>JAPPFH010000027.1:0-7895 GCA_028875185.1 Chloroflexota bacterium
TATCGTATTGATGTTCAGACCTTTCAACAATCAAGTCATTTCACATAAAGCGTATGATATTGGTATATACTCCAGTATGCTGGGTTGGAGGACGAGATCAATGTATGAAGAGAATGTGTCCGCTCCCTACAAGCGGGGCTTCCTCATTCTAGTCGCAATAATCGTGGTCCTTACCGTCATTTTGGCGCTGGCAGTCGGTCGTGGGCCAATTGACATACTGGCGTATCTCGGTTTCACCACAGGGATTACCTACATTTTCTTCGGCTGATGCATGCGGCTTGTACTGTACAGCCTGTGCATCTTCATTGTTCTGCTTGCATCGGCGCTATTTATCCTAGGCTATGAAGGTACACAGATTCGCGAGTTCCTGATTGGCGTTGCGGCGATCATAGTGCTTGCATCGAGAATGATCAAAACGCAACAAGATATTAACGAGCCGCAAGTGAAGAGCGAACAGGCGGAAACGCGACGGAAACGCCGATTAAGCGCTCGAAATGAAATTCCGGAAGACGAATCGAAATCCAGCGATGATTCAGAGGCGACCTACAACGGCTAATCCTGGCAATGATTTCGCCGAATGCGATGGTCGCGCGTCCCCAAGACATCAATAATAACTACAAAACTTCGCCGTACAATTAGCTTGCTATCCAGCCCGCGCCACAAACTCCAACGTCAAGTCCACATCCTCGGTGACGTTGGCCACTGACGGCACATCGGGAATCACCAATCCAAAGTCGCCGTGCAGCAGATTGACCGTCGCGCTCCCGCTGATCCGCGTCTCGCTTTCAAGTTCTACAGACGCAGCGAAGGTCACGGACCGGGTCACGCCGGCGACCGTCAAATCGCCAGTGACATCAAAGCTGACGCTTTCGCCCAGGGCAATGGTCTGTGCCGACCAATTGCCCAAGGCGCGCGGTTCAAAAGTGATGAATTCATATTCGTCTTGCGCGGACCTGAGGATCTGGCTGCGCAGGGCGCGATTGCGGAAGCTGTTGTCGGTCTCGAGCGTGCGCGCGTTGATGACGATGGCGCCGATCGATGAAGCGCTTGGGTTCGCCAAGTCAACCATGATGCTGCCGCCTACCTCACTGGTGGACCCGATCACGGTCGTGCGGACGCCGCGCAAGTCCTCGTCCAGCGTGAAGCTCGCCCGGCTTTCCGCCGCCACAATCTTGAATTCCACCGGTTCGCTAGCAGGCCGAAATGATTCCACTACCGCCGCAACGCCTTCCTCCACCATAGTCGTCACATCGTCTACAACAGCGCCCAAGCCGTTGTCTTGCGCGAAAGCCTCCGCGATTGCATTGGGAATGACAGTCGCCGCCACCTCCACCATCGCTGTGCCGACCGCCTCCGCCATGTTGTCTTCGCTCGCCTCCAGCGTCGCCAGCGCGTCTTCAACCGTCAAGCTGGGTTCGCCTGATCCGCCGGACCACCAGATATAGCCCAAAATTCCCGCTGCCGCGCCACCGGCCAGCGCGATCAGCAAAAGAATCAGCACCAGATAATAGGGAACACCGCTTCGGTCTGTGTTTGACATTCGCTTGGGCGTCTCCGTCTACGTTTTCATTGCAGTCCACATACTGCATAGTTTATACCCTAATACGGATTCGCTTGTAAATGAACGGTAAACTCTGCTGGCTTGCTTGTCATTTGCCTGCTCTGGCCATCCGAGGCGCAAGAAACTTTTCCCAATTATCCCAATTTCTTTAGCCAAACTTGGGATATATTCAGGGATATCCTGGGTTGCTGGCTCTTGACTTGGGATATTTGGCGCAAACTTTGCCAGTCGGCGCACTTAAGAATACCTAGCCCGTAAAAGCCTCTTGGACCGGCGCGCTTAAGTGGCTATCTTTCGCAATGCGCTCGATTGGGTGCTACAATCTGGCGGGAGGCGGCGCCCTCATGGCGGAGCGAGAGGCAAGGAGACGGTCATGGCTGTATCGATAAGATGGTTCGGACACTCGGCGTATTCATTTGATATTGACGGACACAAACTCTTGATTGATCCCTTTGTGAGCGGCAATCCGGTTGCGAAAGCGCAGGCTGAGGACCTCGATGCCGAAGTGATATTGTTGACGCACGCGCATGGCGATCATGTAGGCGATTCGGTCGAGATCGCCAAACGTTGCGGCGCCTTGGTCGTCTGCAACTTTGAGATGGGCGATTGGTACATGGCGCACGGCGTAGAGAATGTGTTTCAAGGCAATCCCGGCGGCACATTCAGCAAGGGCTGGATGAGCGCAAAGTGGACGGTAGCGCACCACAGTTCCTCCTTCCCCGATGGCACCTATGGCGGCCAGCCCAATGGTTTCGTCATTCGCGGAGGCGGCGCGACAATCTATCACGCCGGCGATACCAGCCTTTTCGGAGATATGAAGTTGATCGGCGATGAAGGGCTTGATCTGGCGCTGCTGCCCATCGGCGACTGTTTCACCATGGGCATTGACGACTCCATTCGAGCGATCGGTTTCTTGAATCCGAAGCTCGTGGCGCCGATGCATTACAATACTTTCCCGCCAATCGAGCAGGACGCGGCTGCCTGGGCGGCGCGGGTCGAGAGCGAAACTTCCGCCAGCGCTATTGTCCTTGACCCGGACGGGGAATTCAGCCTTTAGATGAAGTTCCAGAATCCTCCCGCCGCAATAGGCGGATGTAAACTTCAATTTCTCGATGTCGCTTGTCGTCGTATTCATAGCCTAGCCGCTGGTTGAGTTCAAGCGAAAGACGCCGAAACAGTTTCATTTGCAGCAGCAGGGCGTCCCAGAGTTCCTTCGGGTTCCAACTGGCCCAAATCCGCTTGATTGCAGCTTTCGCCTCATCATCCGTCCAACTGGTCAAGCCTCTGCCCATTGTCCCGGTATTGGCTGGTTGCGGGCGGGTTGCGCACGCATGCCACTCCAACATCCGCAGCAGATCCTGTTTCATCGTCCAGTCGCGGTGTTTGACCACCCAGAACTCGCGCCGGCGGATGAACTGCGCCACGTGAAGCGCCTCAAACCAGAATTCGTTGATGGCGTCGCGGACGGCTGCGGCGGTCGGCATTGGCTGCGGCGCAAACTCGCGCGGCGATGGCGGCAGATCGCGGAAGAGATCATCCTTGTCCAAGAGAATCTGGTAGCCGCGCGCGTACTCGTCCGTGAGCGCCGTCAGTCGAATATCGCCCAGGTCCAAAAATTGAAAGTCGACCTTGATGCCGCCGCGGAACCACACCAAGCGAAATGGCGCATCCTGATTCAGCGGGAAGCGTATCCAGACCTCGCCCAAGGTATCGAGCCAGCTGTCATCACTCGTGAAACGCTTGACGTCGGCCGTTATAACCTGGACATCCAGATCGGAGAATTCATCGGTTGCACCGTCATCACGCGCGAGCGAGCCGGTTAACACCAGCGCGCGGATGGCGTCGTCTTGGCGCGCCCATAGCAGGACGCGCTCTAATTTGGGATGCGCAAAGTTCAATGTCAGGCGCCTATATGATTTTCGCGGCGATCGCGCTCGGATTGCCGCGCCTGGATTTTAGCATCCGGCGCGGCGCTTAAGCATGTGCGGCTGAGCGCCGGGAGTGGTGAATTTCATTGATAGCGCGACAACCCCCCATCCCCCGGCCCCTTGCCGTAGTGCAGTGTCTACGCGCACCCCACAAGGAGGGAAGGGGAGTTTTTCAAGGAATTACGGGCTTTTGAAGTCCCTCCCTCATTTTGGGAAACATCCCCCGTGAGGCGGGGGACCGAGGGGGAACAAGATTTAGGGTGGGGGAAACGAGCGATTTATCAACACATTCACCACACCCTGGTCGCCGGGAGTGGTGACGGCAGTTGCCTTCCTATGCTAGAATTGACGCATTGTTAGCCCGGCTCAATTAGGGAGAATCAGTATTTGAATGCATTGCAGCTTGCCCATCATATTGTCGATCTCGTCGAGGAGCGCAAAGCGGAAGATATATTGCTTCTTGATTTGCGACCCGACCAGATAATCGCCGATTTCTTTATCATTTGCAGTGGCGATAATGAACGCCACCTGCGCGCCCTAACCGAAACGGTAAAGTTGGATATCAAAGAGAATTACGCGAAGCTGCCCTTCACCAATGAAGGGCGGGCGGAGAATGGCTGGGTCGTGATGGATTATGGCGATGTCGTGGTGCATTTCTTCGCGCCCGACAAACGTGACTATTACGCCTTGGAAGACCTTTGGGATGCCGCATCCAAGGTGATGCTGCGCATCCAGTAAGCTGTAAGGGCTAGAAGGTTTCTTGCCCGCGGCTTCACTCAAACGGAGATGAAACGATGGAACCGATATTTGCCGCTGCGCTAAGCCGCCTCGAAGAGATGCATCAGGATTACTTTGAGTATTTGGACGGTCTCTCGAGTGAAGAGCTCGATTGGTCGCCGGGTCCGGAAATGAACTCGCTCTGCGTCCTCGCCGTGCACGTGACCGCCGCCGAGCGCTTTTGGATCGGGCTGGCCATTGACGACATCAGCGAGCGCGACCGGCCCGCCGAGTTTCTGGCTTCTGGCTATGAGCTGGAGGCGCTAAAGGCGCGTTTCCGGGCGAACAGCGCATTCTTCCGCGAAGCCTTTGAGCGGCAGGATGGGAGTCGCTTAACGGAGACATTGGACATAAGCCATTATATGGCGCGGCCCCCGCAGTTGGTCACCCGCGGATACGCCTTGATTCGCGGCCTCGATCATACAGCCGAGCACATGGGACACGCTGGCATGACCCGCCAACTGCTGGACCGGCGCTAGATCAAGCCCCTTCAGCGAAACGTTTGAAAGCCTCCATCGTTTGGCGCGTCTGCTTTTTGAACATGCTGCTGGGCATGAAGATTGACATGAGCCGCATCATGCCGTGGAAGCGAAAATCAGAATCGAGCGCCCAAAGCGTCGTTTCACCCTGATCGTGAAAGGTATTCCGCACGATATTGTGCACACCCTTGGCGTCATAGGTCCCGGAGAATTCGTCGGGAAGATCGCGCGTGATGATGGTTTCGATCATTTCAACGCGGCGCCGGCCCATATCGTAGAGGAGCTTGGTCTTGGCGCCGGGCTGCCCGGGTTCGCCGCTGAGGTGCTCGTGGCTGACGAGCCCCTCCTGCCAAAGCTCAAGGTTCTCGAAACTGTCGAAAAGTTCGATTACGCGGGCGCGCGGCAGATTGATGATGAGTTCGGTCTGATAGCGCATAGCGTCTCCCGTGGCTTATCTGAAACTGCTCCGGCGGCCAGTATTTTACCTGATTCCGCGCGTTTTGCAGCGGCGCGGTTTTTCCGCCTGTCGGGAGAAGACTTACGAAACTGGCATGACCGCTAGCGGCGTTCCCGCAACGCATTCCAACTAGACTGTAAAAGGAAGACGAGACCGAATATCACGCTGGTGGTAAGCACGATGCAAGCGCCAGACGGGATATCCAGGTAATAAGACGCGTAGAAGCCGACTACGCCGCTGATAATGCCCAGCAGGCTGGCGATGATGATCATGTGATGCAGCCGCTTGACCAGAAGGCGCGCAGTTACCGCCGGCGTCGTCAATAGCGCCAGCATAAGCGCGATGCCCACCGCTTGTAAGCTCGCGACAATTGTCACGGCGACCAAAATCAAGAGCAGGGTGCGCAGGGCGTCCACTGGCAGCCGCAAGCTGTGCGCCAGGCTAAGATCAAAGTTGATGATCTGAAATTCCTTGTAGAGCGCGACGATGATCAGCAGCACGACAAAGCCCATTGCCGCCACAATCAGCAGGTCGCTTTGACTGATGCCGTTGATGCTGCCGAACAGGATGTGCGAAAGATCAACCGCGTAACTGTCTTGCGTGCTGACGATGGCGATGCCGAGCGCGAAGAAGGTCACATAGACTATGGCGATGGCGCTGTCTTCTTTGACTTCGACTTTGCGCGTCAGCCAGGCGATTACCAACGCCGAGACGATCCCCGCGCCCAAGCCGCCGAAAAAGAGATTGCTGGCGACATATCCGCCGCTAATCGTATAGGAGATGGCGACGCCGGGCAGAATCGAGTGCGCCAAGGCATCGCCGAAGAAGGACATCCCGCGCACGACCACGAAACAGCCGACCACCGCGCTGATGCCGCCGACCAGAACCAGCGCCAGCATGCCGCGTTGGATGAAGGCGTAGCCGAGCGGTTCCGACAGGAAACTAATCGGATCCATTTCCGGTCCCCTCGCCGGCGTAATCCAGCCTGAACATCAGCAAGTCGTCGCCCGGCGTCATGACTGGCAAGGAGGGGCCAAAAGCATCGCGCAGGTTGGCGGTCGTCAGCGTGTTGTCCGGTGGACCGAAAGCCAGCAGACGTTGACGCAAGATCAATATCTTGTCGAAATGCAAGGCGGCGTTTTCCATATGATGCGTCGACCAGAGCAGCGTAATGCCTTGATTGGTCAGGATGTCGAGCGACTCGATGATCTCTTGCTCGGCTGTTTGATCGACGCCGGTGAAGGGCTCGTCCAGCACCATCACACGGCTGTCTTGCGCCAGCGCCCGCGCGATGAAGACGCGTTGCCGCTGCCCGCCGCTTAACTCGCTGATTTGCCGATTTGCCAGCGCCAACAGGCTGAGGCGCTCCAGGATATCGCGCACGAAATCCCGGTCGACCTTGCGGGGCCAGCGAAACCAGCCGATGTGCCGGCAGCGTCCCATCATCACCACGTCAAAGACCGAAGCCGGGAATGACCAGTCTATTGCGCTCTGCTGGGGCACGTAACCGACATTCGTGTGGCTTCTATGGGTATCCTCGCCGTAGATCGTAATGCGCCCGCTGCTGATTTGCATCACGCCGACGATGGCTTTGAACAGGGTGCTCTTGCCGGCGCCATTGGGACCAACAACCGCGACGCGCTCGCCCTTTTCCACGCTGAAACTGATATCGTCCAGCGCCTCGCGGTTGCCGCGGTATCCGGCCGAAACGCGGTCGACTTGCAAGGCGGGAGGATCACTCGCTGCATTGAGGTTCGTTTCCCTCATTGGCGAAGTCGCCAAGCCATGATCCTCCCGCGCCATCGTGCCGCTAGCATAACATCACGGTGGCGCCGCTTAGCTCCAATCCCCCTGCAGCGCCTCAACAATCGCGTTCACATTGTAGCGCATGTAATCGAGATATGTCCCCGCGGGACCGTCAGCCGCGCCCAAAGAATCGCTGTGCAAGCCGACAACTTCAACGCCCGTCTCGGAAGCAATAGTGTTCATCAGCACATCGGATAGATGGATGTCGCTGAAAATCGCCGGTACGCCCTCAGCGCGCACGACATCGACTACAGCCGCAACATCGCGCGCGCTCGGCTCGGCCACGGTGGAAACGCTGTGCACGACCATCGTGACGATCTCGAAGTCGAAGCTTGTCGCGAAGTAACCCATTGACCCGTGGTTGGTAACCAGAACGCGCTTGTCATGGGGCAGCGCTTCCAAGGCCGAGCTGATGAATTCGGTTTCTAGCGCAACCAGCTCGCCCGCGTAAGCCGCGGCGTTGGCGGCGTAGGCAGCCTCATTGTCGTGATCCAGGCTCGACAGCGTATCGCGAATCGTCAGCGCCCAGTAGATGACATTGTGCGGATCCATCCACAAGTGCGGGTCACAAGAGCCCTCGCCGTGATGGTGCCCGTGTTCATCCTCATGGTCGTCATGGTCGTCATGCCCGCCCAGGCAATCGATATCTTTGGCTCTGCCCAAGGTCTCAACATGCGCGTGATCATGCTCTTCCTCGCCGACGATGGCGGCAACTTCGGCGTCGTGGGCATCGCAGTCGATGTAAGCGCTCATCTCGTCTTCGTGATCATGGTCATCGGCATGGTCGTCATCGTGGTCATCGCCGTGATCGTCATCATGGTCATCAGCGTGGTCGTCATCGTGGTCATCGGCATGGTCGTCATCGTGGTCGTCGCCGTGGTCATCGT
>JAPPFH010000027.1:7995-18649 GCA_028875185.1 Chloroflexota bacterium
TCGTCATCGTGGTCATCGGCATGGTCGTCATCGTGGTCGTCGCCGTGGTCATCGTGGTCATCATGCCCGCCGCCGGCGCCAAAGGGGATAATCCCAACACAAGCCGAGGCGTTGACCAGGTTGCCGCCTTCGCCAGCGCTTTCCACCGCGGGCAGCAAGGTCTCTTCCCAGCCCGCCCCATTGATGAAGACCACATCAGCTTCGGCCACGGTTGTCAGGTCACTGGGTGTGGGCGCAAATCCATGCTGATCAGCGCCGACCGGAACCAGTGAAATGACCTCGGCATGGTCGCCCGCCACGTTTCGCACCACATCAGCCAGAATGCCGTGCGTCGCCACAATGTGCAGTTGATCGCCATTAGCGAGTGATGCGCCGCCTGGGAGCATCACGGCGCACACGAATAAGAAGAACAGCTTGTGTCGCCAACTCATGAGTTGCAATCCTTTCCTTATTGATACTTAGTCTCATTATCAATGATGTCGATGCGGAATTCAAGTGCCTGTTTTGAGTTCGCGGCGCATTCGGGCATCGGTAAAGCGGGCTGCCGCGCGTTTTGCTGTTCATACGCGATGCTTATGGGTAAACTCGGCGTCATGCAAAGCAGCGATGACACGCAGCCGCTGACCGCCGGTCATGCTGAAAGCCGGCCGTTTACCGCGGAAATGCAGCGCCCTAAGCCAGGGGGGCGCGGACGCTGGCTGCTGATCACGATCATCCTGGTCACGTCTATTACGCTCGTCTTTACCTTGGTTTTATTCGCGCGCGCCATAGCGCGGATCGGCATCGCTGAGGCTGACGGCATTCAGGTCAGCATAGACCATGATGGCGGCATACAAACTATATCGACGCGCCTCGATACCGTCGGCGAATTGCTTGGTCAGCCGGAGCTGGAACTGCCGGCAGACGCGGCTCTGTCGCACGCGGCGGACGATAAGCTCGTCGACGGCATGGTGATTCGCATTGCTTCGCCCCGCGACGTCACCATCGAAACCAATGGCGACGCGCGCCAGATTCAGACGGCTTTGAAGAACCCTTGGGACATTCTGGTCGGCGCTGGCGTCGCCGTGGATGCGGCGGACCAGATATGGGTCAACGGCGCCCCCGCTGATTTTGACGCCCTGCCCGAATGGACTGTGCCAGCGCTGCAAATCAGAATCCGCCGAGCCACCCGGCTGACCGTCATTGATGACGGCGTCGAGTCAACCATCGTCGCCAATGCCGATACGATTGGCGATGCCCTCTCCAAGGCTGGCGTCACGCTTAATCTGACCGACGACGTGCGACCAGCGCTGGACACCGCCCCAGCCCCCGAGATCACCATCCATATCAAGCGCGGGCTGCCGCTAAAGCTGCTCGTCGATGGCGTAACCATTGAAGCGCGTACGAACGCGGCGCACGTCGGCGACGCCCTGGTAGAGCTGGACGCGCCGCTCTTTGGCTTGGATTATGTCATGCCGCCGGCCGAGACCGCTGTCAGCGCCGGCATGACGATTGAAATCGTGCGCGTCGTTGAAGCCATCGAAACCGAAAGCGCCGAGATTGATTTCGCCGTCCAATCGCGGCTGGACGACAGCTTGAATCTGGATGATGTCGCCGTATTGCAAGACGGGCGAGCGGGCAGGCAAGAGACCAGCTACCGCGTACGCATTGAAAACGGCGCCGAAGTGGCGCGCGGCTTGATCGAATCCGTCGTCGTGGCGGCGCCGATTGACAAGATTGTCGCTTACGGCTCGCGGATTGCCCAGCAGATTGTCGATACGCCAGAAGGACCGCGGCATTATTGGCGGCGGCTTTGCGTCTATGCCACCAGCTACAATCCCGAATCCAACGGCGGCTTGCAAACTTCGACTGGCGCGACGCTGGCGAAGGGCATTGTGGCGGCCAAGCCGCATATAATCCCCTACTATACGCAAGTCTTTGTGCCGAATTATGGCCTTGGCGTCGTGCGCGATACCGGCGCCGGACCGCGCAGCACCCCTTATTGGATCGACCTTGGTTACAGCGATCATGACTGGATAACCTGGGGCGGCTACACTTGGGTCTATCTCTTGGCGCCCCCGCCGGACGAGATCAATTACGATCTGCCGCCTTGGGCGCCAGTGCGCAACCGCGCCGGCGGCTGCAGCGGCTAGTTCTCCTCCGCCAGGTATTCAGCCAGCGCCTGCTGTTGGGATTTCAGCGGTATGTATGGCTCGGCCCACCAATCGGGAAAGGGCTCGACCGGCTGTCCGCGGTAGTCATCGAGGATGCGGCGGATTATCGGCGCGACCACTTCCGATCCCTCGCGCGATTGCGCCATGACGCCGGCGAAGGCGATTTCAGGCTCTTCCCGCGGATAATAGGCGACGAACCAGGCGTGCGGATTGCCGGCTGTTTCCGCGGTGCCGGTCTTGCCGCAGAGCGTATAAGACGCGCCCCGAAAAACAAACTCGGCTGTGCCCAGGTCGCGCGATGTGGTGACCAGGCACATGCCGTCCCGCAGGACTTGCAGCGCCGTGGCGTCCAGCGAGAGCTGCGCCTTCAGGGTCGGAACGTTCACGACGGCGTAATCCGCCTCGCCTTCGCTGCCGATATGGCTGACGATGTACGGCTGATAGAAGCGCCCGCCATTGGCGACCAGCGCCGCCAACTGCGCCATCTGCACGACCGTCACCGTCACTTCACCTTGGCCGATGGCGTTGTTGATGGCGGCTGCCGGCTCGCGCGGGGGAGAAACGGTGCCCGCCGCTTCAATGCCCAGCCCAAACAGCCCACTCGGCGCGCCGAAGCCGAGCAGCTCGGCGTAACGTATCTGCATCAGCGGATTCTCGTGGAACATCAGCGCGCCCATCTCATAAAAGAATGGGTTACAGGAAGCGGCGAGGGCTTGGGGCATCGTCACCGGCCCGGTCGGTTCGCGACCTTCCAGCAGGCGCCAATCGGTGCGGAACTCTTCGGAGTCGCCATATTCGCCCCCACGCCAGATATAACCACATTCGAAAATCTCGTCCGGCGCCCAGATCCGCTCCGAGGCGGCGGCCAGCGCCGTCACGATCTTATAGACCGAGCCGGGCGTATACTGCTCCGCCAGCGCTTTATTGACGAAGGGATTGCGAACATCGCGGTCCAGCCGCCGCAGAGCGTTGCCGATGTTGTACGTTGTCTGCGGATTGAAGATATGAGGGTCGAAGCTGGGGTAGCTCGCCAGCGCCAATATCGCCCCCGTGTTTACATCCAGCGCGACGATAGCGCCGCCAGCCGCGATGCCGCCCCAATTGGGCACGGCGTAACTCACCGCGTCCGCCAGCGCTTGCGCCGTGATCTCCTGCAAGTCGCGGTCAATCGTCAACGTGACCGCGCTGGGGGCCGATCCCAAAGCGCCGGCCAATTCTCGAATGACCGTGTTGCCATCTTCGACGATGCGCAGTAAACGTTGCGGCGCGCCCGCAAGCGTATCCTCGTAGGCTTCTTCGATGCCCGCCCGCCCCACCAAATCGCCAGCCGAGCGACCGCGCGCTTCCCAACGCTCCAGTTCATCGGCGGGCACCGCGCCTACATAACCCACGACGTGGGTGGCGATGCCGTGGCCATAATAGCTGCGCGATTCATAGCTCAAAACCTTGCTGAAAGGTCCATCGGTCGGCACGATGGCGCAATCGGCGTCCAGCGCCTCGCGATAGCGCGTGTAGCGCTCCTCATCAATCTCCGCCACATGAAAGCGCGTCTCTGCCAGATAATTGGCGAAGACGCCGCGCAGCGCGCTGATCTGCTGCAGTGTCGCCTGCGCCAGCGTCGCCAGGCAATCTTCGACATCGCGCATATCTTGTTTGATTGCGTATAAGCTGTAAACGATCCCCGCTTCTTCGGCCAGCGCCTTTCCATTGCGGTCGTAGATATTGGCGCGCGGCGGAAAATTGGCCGGCGCAGTCAGGCGCGCCCGGCTGGACATGCCATCGAAGATATCCATAGACGACCAGGCGATTTTCCAGCCGCCTTCCTGAATCATGCGCATCACGCGGTTGTCGTCGGTCATCTCGCCAAAAGTCGGCGACTCAATCACAGCAGCGTAGCGGATAATGGCGGTCTCGCCTTGA
Source organism: Chloroflexota bacterium (assembly GCA_028875185.1). GTDB lineage: Bacteria > Chloroflexota > Anaerolineae > Aggregatilineales > Phototrophicaceae > UBA6055. The sequence goes on from JAPPFH010000027.1 coordinate 12,069, forward strand.
CGCGCCACACTGTGAATTTCATGGCGGACGCCGGCAAAACGGATCACGCTGTGCGCTTTGGTATACTGGTTGATGAAGCGCTGCAACGGATACAGTTCGCGGCTGCGTCCGGCGATCAAGCGATGCATCGCCTCATAATCTTCGCGCGCCCAAGCCTGGATGAAAGCTTCCAGCACATCGCCCGGCTCGCCGTCGGTCGTCTCATTCGCTGGCGCCGGGGTGTTTGTTGCCATAGTTGCGCTGTCTTGAAGCAAAGCTGATTGGCAAGCGCTTAGGATCAAGACAACCAGGCAGGACAGGACCGGTGTGAACTTCAAAGTTGGCGTCATCATTCCTTCAAGCTTCTGTCGTCGGTCGCGCGAAAAAGGCGCGAACCCTTATTCGCATTATGCCTAAGCGCGCGCGGCTTGGCAATTCAAACGCGCGAAATGCAACCGCCGCTTGACGCCCGGCGCCAGTGATTGTAAGTTGCTCGGTATAGATCATTCTGTGAGCGCGTCATGAGCGATCCAGCGATGACAAAGCCCGAGCGCGATACAGCGCGGCGCCTGGCGCTTTACGATGAAATCCTGGATTCGCTTGCGTCGAAACTTGACGAATTGCCCTCCGGTCAAATCGCCGACCGCTATCACCGCTCGCTGACAAGCGCGCTGGCGCTGATGGCGGGCGAACGAAAGGCGATGGTTGCGCTCTTTGCCGCGGCGCTGGCGGACGATGCCCCGTTCGACTTGCTCCGCGGGGAGCGGGCGGCGCGTCTAACCCGCGCCTATCATCGGCTCGTGCAGCGGTCGGACGATGCCCTGCGCGAGCCGAAAGCGCTCGAGCTTGGCATCGCGCTGCATACATTTCACATGCTCATCGTTCTGTTTTGGCTCTACGATCGATCGCCGAAGCAGGAATCGACAGGGAAGCTGCTGAATCTGACGCGCGATTTGTTCAAGCTGCTGCGCCCGATGTTTTTCCTGCCGATGGTGCCGCAGGGCATCGCCAAGCTGGCTGAGATAGTCTCGCCGGAGCTAAAGCGGGAGTCAGAACGCGCCACTGCGCAGGAAGACCCGCGGGATAGTGAGCATCAAGATTTCAATATCCATCGCGATTGACCAATTATCGATGTAATACATATCCATCTCGAACATCTCATCAAAGGGCACATTGCTGCGCCCGCGCACCTGCCACCAGCCGGTCATGCCCGGCGTGATCTGCAAACGCCGCGTATGCCGCGCTTCGTATAATTCCACTTCGTTGGGCGTGGGCGGCCGCGGGCCGACCAGGCTCATTTCGCCCCGCATGACATTGATTAGATTCGGCAATTCATCGAGACTGGTGCGGCGTAAGAATCGGCCGACCCGCGTCACCCGCGGGTCATCGACGAATTTGGGATGGCGCGGATCTTCGCCCGATTCGCGCAGCATCGCTTCATGCAAGTCTTCCGCATTCTCCACCATGCTGCGGAACTTCAGCATTTCGAAAAGGCGGCTGTCTTTGCCGACGCGCGCCTGGCGATAAATGACCGGTCCATCGCCTTCCAGCATCAGCGCCAGCGCGACCAAGAGACTGATCGGCGCCCAAAGCGGCAAACCCAGTATGACCACCAGAATATCAATGCTCCGTTTCAGCATTTGATTCGCGCGGCTCATTGAGCGATGCGCGCCAATGCCCAGCAACGGGATGCCATCGAGATTCTCCACTTGCACCTGGCGAATGTTCAACTGCATGATTTCCGGCACGATTCGCAGATCGGTCTCACGTTCACGGCAGACATCGGTGAGTTCCTGGATCAAATCATAATGCTTCCAGCGGAAGGTGATGACCACCGTGTCAATCAATTCTCGGCTGATGACCGCAGCCAAGTCGCCTGTGCCGCCCAAAGCCGCGACCCTTCCCATGCCGGCGGCGGCCTTTTGCGAGTCATCATCCAGAAAGCCGACGGGCCGATAACCAAATTCGGGACGCGTCAGCATGATGCCCAGCAGCGAGCGCCCCACATCCCCCATACCGACAATCAGCACTCGGCGGACCCCGATGCCTTGATGGCGCAGATAAGCCAGCATCCAGCGCTGAATCAGCCGCGACAAAGCGCCGGTGAACACGGTCAGCGCCGTCACATAGACCAGCATCAAGCGACTGGTGAACAGGGGGCGCAGCAGGAAAAACAGCGCCAGCACAATGACGATTGAGACAGCGACCCCGCTGGCGATTAAATAGACTTCTTCCAGCCAGGCGCGCCCGGCGATGTTTCGATACAAACCGTTGCGGTGAAAGTTCAGCCAGATGAGAATGGCGTAAACGGCGGCGAAGGGAATATATGGCACGAAGCCACGCTCTGGCGGATCGTAAGCCAGCGGGAAGATCTGCATTTCATAGCGCATGACATAAGCGACGCCGAAAGCCAAAAATGCCAATAGCGCGTCAATCGCGGGCAATAGCCAACGGGGTTCCAATGCGGGGCGTTCGGAAAGCGTCAAATGCCTATTCATCGCTTGTCGCTTAGCCCGCTCGCTCGATCAAGCCAGACGCGGCGCTTCGGGCGAGACTCATTTGGATTCAACCTGTCGCACCTTTTCGCTTTCGCCGAGCGGGAGATCATGCGCCGCCGCCGCTTTGCTGTAACTCCTGAGTGTCAACTGAGCCGTGCGCGCCCAACTGAAATGCTTCGCTCGTTCCAAGCCTTTCGTCCGCGCGGCTTCTCGCCATTCGCCGTTCTGCTGGATACCCTTCAGCGCTTCCGTCCATTGGTCGATATCAGCCGGTGGCAGGCAAATCGCCGCCCCACCAGCGACTTCCGGCAGCGATGAGGCGTTGGAGGTGATGACCGGCGTGCCGCAAGCCAGCGCTTCCAATACCGGCAATCCGAAACCTTCATAGACTGACGGGAAAAAGAATGCTTCCGCGCAATTGTACCAGAGCGGCAGGTCGGCGGTAGGGATGAATCCCACATGCGTCACCCACTCGCTGAGTTCCAGGCGCTCTATGACGGCGAAGACTTCCTGGGCCATCCAACCGATGCCGCCGCCCAAGATCAGCGGTAGACGATCGGCATCCGGCAGCCGCGCGTAAGCTTGCAGCAGCAGCGGCAGATTCTTGCGCGGCTCCAGCGTGCCGACATAAAGCCAGAAACGCTCCGGCAAGCCATGCTTGCGTCGAAAATGCGCCATGTCCCTTTCCAGCCGGGGATGAAATGACGCTCGGTCATATCCCAGCGGCGTGACATCAATTTTGTCCGCCGGCACGTCCAAGTGCGCTGTCAAATCGTCCGCCGTGCTCTGGCTGATCGCCAACACGCGCCGGGCGCGCGCGCAGGTCAAAGCGGTCATCGCGCGCAGGTAATGCCGGCGGGCGGCGCTGAGCCTGCCGGGAAAACGCAAGAAGCTCATATCATAAACAGTGACCACCATAGGCGCGGTCAAGACGATCGGCGCCACAAAAGCGAGCGCGTGATAGAGGTCGTAGCGTCGAAGCTGCCAAGGCTGCAGCGCTTGCTCCCAAAACACGCGCCGCCAGGGCGATTCGGTATGGAGATGGGCAGGCGCCATGCGAATTCCCGGGAAAGCCGCGCGATTCTTGGCGCCAACCATCGCCTCGAACTGCCAGCCGCCCGGCGCCTGCGCGGGCAATTCGCGCAGCAAATTGCTAATATAAGCGTGAATCCCGGCTGAGCGATAACCGGCTCGTCCCGAAAGCAGATGCGCGTTCAGTCCTATTCGCATGCCTTCGAGTATAGCATATCCGCGAAGCGGTCCGAGGACGGCGAAACCATTAAGGCGCTATTTGTAAGGCTTGTCCGTTACTGTGGAAACTCAGGATACTCATGAAGCAAATTGCCCGCATACCCCCACCCCAAAGCCCTTTCCGACGACAGGACAGGTTTGGTCTAATCGAAAACTTATGGCCCCAGTTAGACTTCGAAAGCATCAATCCTGGCGAAAACTGTAGGGGCGACCCAGTGGGTCGCCCGTAATAGCCCAAGAAAACAAGTCATTTGCGCCGAAATTCCGCTCGCTGCAAAACTGTCCTGTCGTCAGCTCCTTGTGGGGCGCGCGTAGACACTGCACTACGGCAAAGAGCCGGGTCACGCAGACATAGACCTTCGGGGATGGGGGGTAGAATTTCGGGTCAATCACCCAATATCGGACAAGCCTTGTAGGGGCGTACCCACCCGGTAGCGTAGAGCACGTAGACATCGCCGGCCGACACTAACCACCGGTCGCCCTACGAATATCGAGATTTGAAAAAGCGCCCGTGCGGCGATACAGATTTACAATATCGCTCATACCATGGCTCGGATCAGTTTGGTCGCTTGCAAAATCTTCCCAATCACCCCGCCTTCCCCTAGAATACCGGCACTAAGTCCTGGATTACGCAGCTATGCAAAAGCCAATCCTGATCGCCTCCTGCTACAAGTTTGTGCCGCTGCCCGATTTTCGCGAGCTGCGCCTGCCCTTGCTCGACTTGTGCGGCGCGGTAGGCGTCCGCGGCACGATTCTGCTCGCCCATGAGGGGATCAACGCGACTATCGCCGGCGAGCGCGCCGCGGTCGCGGCGGCGCTATCCCATCTGCGCGCTGATCCGCGACTGGCGGACTTATCAGTCAAGGAGTCCTACCATGACACGATTCCCTTTGGCCGGCTCAAAGTGCGGCTCAAGCGGGAAATCGTCGCGCTGAAGACGCCAGGCGTCGACCCCGGAACGCGAGTCGGCGCTTATGTCGAGCCGGAAAACTGGAATCAGCTTATCAGCCAAGCTGATGTCACCTTGCTTGACGCGCGCAACAACTATGAAGTGCGGATGGGCACCTTTCGCGGGTCCTGGAATCCTGAAACCAACGCTTTCCATGAACTGCCGCGCTCTATGACACAATACCTTGACCCAACCATACACAAGCGCATCGCCATGTTTTGCACCGGCGGCATCCGCTGCGAGAAAGCGACCGCCTTCCTGCTGAAGGAGGGATTCAAAGAGGTTTACCACTTGCGCGGCGGCATCCTGCATTATTTGGAAAAGGTCGAACAGGCAGAATCGCTATGGCAGGGGGAATGCTTCGTTTTTGACGAGCGCGTGTCGCTCGGTCACGACTTGCAAAAGGGCGCCATCGCCATCTGTGACGATTGCAAAGCCGTGGTTAAGTCTGAGGACGATGCCTGCCAGCACTGCGGATCAACCAACTTTCTCTGACCCCGCCTCGTGCTCGCCAAGTCAATCATTCGTGAGGTTTGGCATCTTGCCTCTCTGACCGCTGTGTTGGATTCATTCTTAATATGATGTTTGCAGGTGTTGCGCTGTCGGCAATGTGATTGCATGATGTAACAGCTGGCTCGCGAATGAATCCGATTGCTTCGAACGAGAGAGCAAGATGCCATACTCCCCTAAATGTATCAGATATTGACAAAAAAGTAAAGCGCCAATTTGTCGAAATTCAATAAAAGTTACAATCCGGGTGACCAGCCCCTCTTCTGCAACACGCTTGTTCTGTCTGCAACAAACTGGAGTCGCTAGTCATCGATCCAAATTGGCAGAATGCGACGCTTTCACTTGCGTAACAGAAAAAATTTATATTTCGGCAATCGTTCATTGCGCGTGTCTCGAGGTTTCTTGAGTCTCGGGGGTCCTAATCACGTGCGCAAGACCATATAGAGCAACGCCCCCGCAGCCGACGAGCGCGCCGGAAACAATATCGGCTCGTGCTTGTTTCTCCCGCCGCCCCCGGCCGGTGAATCCAGATTGGCATCGGCATATCCCGCCTCTACATCGGTCGGAAGCTGACGTATAATGATCGACGTAATGAACGGTTAAGGTCTAGTGTGGATGCAGATTGGAATCATTTCCGACGTACACGCTGATTACGCTGCGCTAGAAGATGTACTCGATCGATTTGCCGAACACCATAATGTAGACCAGATACTTTGCGCGGGCGATTTGGTCGGGCGCGGACCCGATCCCGACCGCGTGGTCGACATGATACGCGCGCATGGCATTCCGGTGGCGCGCGGCAATCACGACGAATGGCTCTATGGCCTGCGGCAGGAGAATCGGCAATATCTGCGCAGCCTGCCACTCGATTGGCAAGGTGAATTGGCCGGGCTGACAGTCTACATGTGCCATGGCAAACCGGGCAATAACATGTGGGGCATGTATCGCGATCATCTTTCAGCAACCTATCTGAAGATGGTGCTGCGCTCGCTGAAAGCCGATGTCCTGGTCACCGGGCATACGCATTTGCCCCTGCATATGAAGACCCAATGGGGTTGCTTGGTCAATCCAGGCTCGCTGTATACTTTCAAATGCGCGCGCGCCACCTCCCATACATACGGCGTATTGTCGTTGCCGGACCTTAACTTCCGCGTTTACGACGCTAATGCGCGCTGCGGGGAGCCGCCGCTCGATATCATATAGACTGAAGGTCCATGGTTTATGACGGGGGCGAGCCACTGAGTCTCCTGCAGGGATATGGCGTGACGGGAGGGCGAGAAAAGGGGCGCGTAAGTCTCGTGGACACCGACCGCCGACATCGCCCGTTTCTCGCCCCTACAAGGCTTGTCCGGTACTGGGCTATGCTATCTCTCCGATTACACCCCATCCCCCCA
>JAPPFH010000146.1 GCA_028875185.1 Chloroflexota bacterium
GGCAAGGGGCCGGGGGATGGGGGTTTGTCGCGCTATCAATGAAATTCACCACTCCTGAAAAGAGGCGGCGAAGCGAAAAGCGCGCATGCGCTTTGCGCGCAGAAGGCGCGGAGGCAAGCGAATGCCCGCCCAATAAGAGGCGATGGTGGGGCGGCTTATTGAGTCGTCCGCCGCGGCTTCCGCTATTCTCCGTCGGGAGACCCCTACAGAATCCATCGAATGGACGAAATCTTGCAGGTTACGCCCGACTCCATAAAGAAGCAATTGCGCGGAAATGGTGGGGCTTAGGGGCGCAGCAGCACCTTGCCCGTCTGCCCTTTGTCGAAGAGCGTGAAGGCTTCGGGCGCCTCAGACAGCGCAAACTGATGCGTGATCATCTTGGCGACATCCAGCCCGTTCCGCCAAAGCGCGAACATCTCCGGCACTTCTCGCATGAAGTAATACCAGCAGCCGACCGCCCAGATTTCGCGCCGGTTGAAATCGCGGCTGGGCGCCAGCAGCTCTTCCATCGATTCACCGTTGAAGACGACGATGCCGCCCCGACGCGCGGACAAGAAACTATTGGCGACGCTCGCCCGCTGTCCAGCGCAGTCGATGACGACATCAGCGCCATTGCCATCAGTGAGATCCATGATCCGATCAATGAGCGTCTCATCGGCTTTGAGGGAGACATCAGCGCCCAGCTGCCGCGCGAAGCGAACCCGATAATCGATAATGTCGACGCCGATGACGCGGCGGCCCAAGTGCGCTTGCATGAGCGCGTTGCCCAAGCCGATCGGTCCCAAGCCCATGACAACAATCGTTTCGATATCGGCGCGGTCGATCTTCTTGGCGGTGTGCCAGGGCACACCCATGCCATCGCCGGTTAGCAAGGTCGCCTCGTCCCAAGGCAGGTCTGCGGGCAGGGGGCTGCAAGCGCGCGCATGGATGGCGAATTGCTCGGCGTGCATGCGCGAGCGCGAGCGCGCGGCTTTGCACCAAGTGAATCGCCCGCGTTTGCATTCGGCGCAATCGCCGCAGCCGACCACCGCGCTGACGCCGACGCGCTGGCCTATTTGCAGACTCGTGACGTCCTTGCCCAATTCGATGATTGTGCCGACCGCTTCATGCCCGCTGTTGCCGCCGGTCATGCCTGCGCCGCGATAGGTTTTCATCTCGCTGCCGCAGATGGCGGAGCGGGCGGTTTCGATGATGACTTCGCCGGGCGCGGGCTGGGGCGGGTCGGCGTCGATGACGCGGGAAGCGGCGCCGCCGGTCATTTCTAGGAGTTTCATTGATTTGCCGCCTTTAGCTTGGACGGGCGACGGAAAGTCTATGGTGCGTGTACGGGCGAGCCGGTGGCTCGCCCCCATAACCAGTTGGTATGGCGCGGGCGACTCACCGAGTCGCCCCTACAACACGTCGATAAGGCGGTGTTCGCGCGGGGCGACGCTCCCCCTTCCTTAGCTTGCTGGCGCGCGTAGACATAGCACTGCGGGAAGGGGGTTGAGGGGATGGGGTGATGGTCCAACCGCTCAGCCCTTGACCCCGCTAATTACGAAGCCCTGGATGAAATAGCGCTGCGCAAAGAAGAAGACCAGTATCGGCGGCGCCAGCGCCATCCCGGAGGCCGCCATCATCAGCGCGAAATCCGAGCGATATTCGGAGATGAATGAGGATATGCCCACCGAAATCGGGAACTTGTTCTGGTCTTGAATGTAGATCAGCGGCAGCAGAAACTCGTTCCAATAGAAGAAGAAGGCGAAGATGGCCGCGGTTGCCAGCGCCGGGCGAGACAAGGGCAGCATGACATTGAGGAATATCTGCAGGCGATTCGCGCCGTCGATGCGCGCGGCGTCTTCCAGGTCAACCGGCACAGTCATGAAAAACTGCCGCAACAAAAAGGTGTAGAAAGGCTGGGCGAAGAAAGCCGGCACCAAAATCGGCAGATAAGAATTCAGCCAGCCGAACCAGCGGAACATCAAGAACGAGGGGATCAGCGTAACCCAAATCGGCACCATCATCGTTGACAGCATCAGAAGAAATAGCGCGTCCCTGCCGGGAAAGCGGAAGCGGGCGAAACCGTAAGCGGCCAGCGAACTGCCGAAGAGCGTGCCCACTACGCCGATCACGGTGATGACAGCGGTGTTGACCGTATAGGTCCAGAAGGGGACTTGGTTGAATACCTCGCCATAATTCGACCACATCCAAGTGTCGGGTATCCACTCGATGGGATAGGTGAAGATTTGGTGCTTGGGCTTCAAGCTGGTGGAAAGCATCCAAAGCAGGGGATAGAGAAAGAGCAAGGCGCCCGGCACCAGAACCAGATAAGTCAGCAGGTGATTTTGCAAGCGCAGGCGTTTTCGCCGCGACCAGAAGCTGTCCTGTACCTTGGTTTTGGTGGATGCCGCCATGCTACACCAACTCGTAATTGACGCGATAGCGTGAGACCCAAATGATGCCGAGTGTGATGAGGAAAATAATGACGAAGAGCACGCCGGCCTGGGCGGAGGCGTAGCCAAGACGCAGCTCGCGGAATGTCGTTTGATAAAGATTCATCGAGTAAAAAAAGGTGGCGTAGTTGGGTCCGCCTCGCGTCATGATATAAGCCTGGGTGAAGACCTGCATCGCGTTGATGAAACCGACAATGAGCACGAAGAATATCGATGGCGACATCAGCGGGATGGTGATGCTCCAGAGGCGCCAGCGGCGGTTTGCGCCATCGACCTCGGCCGCCTCGTACAGCTCGGGCGGGATGCCCTGCAAGCCGGCCAGGAAAATGATAATCGTGCTGCCGACGCGCCAAAGCTCCATGATGATGATAGAAGGCAGCGCCCAACTCTCGGAGACAAGCCAGCCGATTCGCTTGATGCCAACAAATCCCAGCAGCCAATTCAAGGCGCCGAATTCACGATGAAAGAGAATGGCCCACAGCACCGCCACTGCTACGCCCGACAGCACCGCCGGCAGATAATAGATGGTGCGGAAGAGGCGCATGCCGCGCACCGGCTGGTTCATCACCAGCGCCAGGGCGAAGCCGATGATGATATTCAGTATCAGGAAAAAGAAGGTGAATACCAGCGTGACCTTCAGCGATTGCCAGAAGCGCGAGTCTTGGCTGAGCTGGATGTAATTCTCGAAGCCAATGAACTCCATGGCCGAGACGCCATTCCAGTCGGTGAAACTGAAACCGAGCGCGGCAGTCAAGGGACCGGCGGTGAACACCAGAAAACCGATGAACCAGGGCAGGATGAACAGATAGCCTTGTATCGCCTCGCGGCGGAGCAGGTCGCTATTGAACATAAGCGTGGAAATCGCTGCGCATATTGTCGTTTTTAAGGGCGATTCACAGGGTCGTGAAGACACTGACCGCCAATCGACCCTACAATGCTTGTCCGATGCTGTGGCACTGTATCGATATTTACCCCCTTCCCCCAGCCCCTTCCCCCCAATGAATTAGGGGAAGGGGGGGCGTCGCCAGGCGCAGACTTCCGAACTTAGCACCTAATACGCCGCGTTTCGCTCCCCCTCCCTAGCTTGCTGGGTCACGTAGACATAGACCTTCGGGAGGGGGCCGGGGGGTGGGGTAACCGCCAGCGCCCTATTCATCCTCGAAGTAGCGATCGGCCGCGGCATTGGCTTCTTCTTCGACCTGGCGAAGCATTTCTTCCGGATCGTTGCCCTCAAATACGCTGATGATGCGGGCGTTCCAAGCCGCGTCAAACTCGCCCTGGTAGACGGGATAGGACCAATTGATGGCATCATTGAGCATCTGGTCGGTGAAGACTTGCACCTTTCGGCCTTTCCAGATATCCGTCCCGGCCACTTCTTCCCAGCGCGGCACCGAGGAAAGCCGACCCGGCAAACTGCGCAGTTGATTGGATATGAGGATGTTGGTCGATTCCGTGTTGGTGATGTACTTGCAGAATTCCCAAGCCACATCAAGGTCTGCGGTGTTGGTGGCGATGCCCCAGGCGCCGCCGGCAGCCGAGACCGCGGACAAACCGGTGGAGCCGCGCGGGAACTTCACGATATCCCATTCAAAGGAATCGCCGATGCCATCCAGAATGTAGTAGGCGGCCCAAGAACCCTGCACCTCCATGGCGATATTGCCGGTCAGGAATGGATCCAGCCCGGCGGGCGTATTGCCGCGGTGCACCACATTGCCGGCCGCCATCTCATCCTGGAGCCGCTGCAAGGTAGCGACATTCTCGGGATTATTGACGATGCAATGGCGGTAGTCATCGGTGTAGATGGCGCCGCCGCCGGCATGCAGCAAGCCCATAATCAACCAGGGCCATTGGTGCATTTCCAAGCCCCAGCGGGTCTGTTCGCTCGGGTCGCCTTCTTGGAAGGCTGCGGCAATCTCATAGCACTCGTCCCAGGTCCAGTCGTCGGTGGGGTAGGGCACGCCGAATTCATCAAACATGGTCTTGTTGTAATAGATAGCCCAGTTGGAGAAGTCGTAGGGCAGGGTCATCAATTGACCCTCGTAGGAATTCTGCGCCACTTGCGCGGGCCAGAAATCCGACAGATCCATGCCATCGCGCGCCATCAGGTCGTTCAGCGGATGAATCCAACCACGCCCGCCGAAGGGAGCGACGTCAAAGGAACGGACGTAAAAGAGATCCGGCAAGGTCCCGGCAACGCCGGCGGTGTTGATCTGCGTATAGTATTGCTCAGAGTCGCCGTGATTGATGAGATTGATAGCAATGTCGGGAAACTCTTCATTGAAATTCTCGATGACGATTTTGAAGTCATTCACGCTCAAGGTGTTGTGGTTGGTGTTCCACTGCAGCGCGCCCGACATATCGCTTTGCGCCAGCGACGCCAAGGGCATCGCGCCCGACGCCGCGATGCCGCCCGCCATCGCGCCGGCGGACTTCAAAAAGTCGCGCCGACTTAAACCTGCTGGATTCCGCCTATACATAGTATCCTCCCAGTAACAAACAGTAATGTCCGCGAGCGCAACATTCACGCTTGCACGCAAGCATATCCAACCTCGCGGTTAATGTCAAACGCCTCAGTTATCTTTGCGGGCAGCCAACCCCACCCCCCGGCCCCCTCCCCGAAGCATCAGGGATGGGGAGCTACAACACAGCGGGACGCAACGTACTTTGCGTGCGCGGCGGTTGCAGCGCGCGTTTGTCTACAGTTTCGTGAGGTGGCGGGAGGGCGAGACAAGTCTCGCCCCTACATGCTCGCGCTGTGGCGGGCTGGCGCTAGAGATACACCCGCCGCCCGTCGCGCGCCGACTTGTATGCAGCCAGGATCATCTCGATGCAGACCTTGCCGTCCTCGGCCGTCGCCAGCGGCGGACCCTCGCCTTTGAGGAAGTCGACAACCGGACGCGCCACCCCGTGAATGCGGCTGCCGTGCGGCACGAAGGGGAAGTCAAAGCGCTCCCAGTCCTCAGCGCCGGCGCGGAAGAGCTTGAGCGGACTGCCTTCCGCGGGCGGGATGGTTGATGGCGCGTCGCCGTAATTCTGATGGATAGTGCCGGCATCGCCGTAAATCTCGGTGGTGGCTTCGGCCGCTAGTTGGGTCGAGCTATTAAATAGGACGCCCATCTCGCCCTTGCTGAAGCGGTAAATGGCGATGCCGTTGTCATCGGGCGCGACATCGGTGACGATATTATCGATCTCGGCGATGACGCTGACCGGGCGCCCCAGCATCCAGTAAAACCAGTCGGCGGCGTGCGAGGCGTCATCCATGAACATGCCCATGTTTTGAACGGAGTCCATGTGCCAGTTGCCGGATTGGGCGAAGCTCGGCATGAGCAGGGCGGGGATGGCGTGGCGGCGGCGGATGACGGCGACATTGCCGACCGCGCCTTCGTCGATCAGCGCCTTCATCTTCTGGTTGATGGGGTCGCCGCGCATCTGGTAGCACATACTGAATTTGACGCATGTGCGTTCAATGACATCGATGATGGCATCGCAGTCTTCGAGCGTCAGCGCCATCGGCTTTTGCAGCAGAACATGTTTTCTCGCTTCGGCGGCGGCGATGACATGCTCGGCGTGTTTATTGGTCGGGCTGGTGACGAAAACGGCGTCGATGTCGTCGCGGGCCAGCATCTCGTCGAGATTGGGCATCCAGTCGAGGCCGAACTCGGCGGCATGCGCTTGCCCGCGTTCCCGATCGTCGTCCCAGGCGGCGACCACGTCGGCATCGTCGTAATCGGCGATGACCTGGCAATAGCGAATGACGTGACCGTGGGCGAAGCTGATAACGCCGAGGCGAATGCTTTCGGGCATTAGGTCTATCCTTCCTTTACGAAATCATTGACATCAACATCGACGATGAGCTCGTCGCCATCGACGATGATCGGGTATGTCTTGACGCGCACATCGGGGTCGACCAGGCATTGGCCTGTGGCGATATCGAATTGCCAGGCGTGCCAGGGGCAACGGATGATCTCGCCCTCGCGCTCATAGCCGACGAAGCCGCCTGTCAAAGAGGGCGGGGCGGATGTGGTACTGCGCCCGGCGACTTCGCCAGTGCAGAGTGGACCGCGTTTATGCGGACAGATATTGCGCAGCGCGTAGAATCTGCCCTTCACGTTGAAGATGCCGATGCCGGCGCGCCCGCGAAAGGGCACAATAATTTTGCGCTCGCCCGCTGGTATCTCCCCGACCTTGGCGACGACGATGCGCCTCACGCGACGACCGCCTCGATCATATCATCGCTGATGCGCAGTAGGTCGAGGGCGTTCTCGGCAAAAATGCGCCGATGCGTATGCTCGTCCAGCTTGGGCAAAACCGTGACCGGGTCGTTCCAATCGAAATGGGGGAAATCGCTGCAGAAAATCAGCGTCTCATCGGCGTGCAGCATCTCCAGCATCTGATAAACCTGCTCGGTCTGCGGCGGCTCGTGCATGGGCTGGGTGCCGACGCGGATATGCTCGCGGAAGTATTCGCTGGGGAGGCGCTTGAGCCAGGGCGTTTGATCGCCGATGGCTTTCCAGTCCGTATCCATGTGCCACATCAGCGGCACAGCCCACATCTGCTGCGCTTCTATCAGCGCGACTTTGAAATTGGGGAATTTCTCGAAGACGCCTTCCACGATCAATGAAGCCGCTTGGGCGCTGGCGACGCTGGGGCGGGTCATCCGCGATTCCATGTAGTAGCTGGGGAAGCCGGACGGCGTGGGCGTCGAGCCGGGGCTGCCGCCGCCGATGTGGGAGACGACCGGCAGGTCATGCTCGGCGCAAGCTTCCCAGATGGGATGGTACAAACGCTTGCCGAATAGCTCGGGACTCTGCATCGGCATCATAACCGCGGCCGTGTCTTTGCGATGGGCCAGGCGATGAATCTCCTTGACCGCCAAAGACGGGTCGCCGGGCGCGATCAAGATGGCATTGACCACGCGCGGGTCTTTCTCCAGCCAATGCTCGATCGTCCAGTCGTTGTATGCCGTGCACAGCGCCGCCGCCCAATCGGGATCGGGCAAGCCAGCGTAACCGTAGAAGCTCGCTGAACCGGTCAGCAGGGCAATATCGATACTCCAGCGGTCGAGCAGTTCTTTCTGAGTGAACTCGAGCGAGAAGTTGAAGTCGCGCTCTTGCAGCGCCGGGTCTTTGATATCAGGGCGGGTGCGGCGGAAGGGCGTATTGGCGTAACCGGCGCCGGGCAGATGCAGACCCTGATCGAGCAGGTGCTCCTGATAGAATTTGGGCAGGTAGGGCAGCAACTGATGCGGATCGTGGAAGCTGTGGTGGACATCGCAGTCAACCAGCTTGACGCGGTCGGCCGGCCTGCCCGCCCAGCCGGGCGCGGCGATGGGCGCGGCGCCTTTCTTGCCGATGTGGATTTGCTCTAATTTGTCGATTGTTTGCGCCATTTCTTCCTCCTGCCGAAAACATGCTAGTTCGGCCGCATCTCACCCAGAGAGCGCTGTCCCTGCTGGATATACCCGGCCACCGGGCTCTCGATTCTTCCGTAGGCGTTCCAGATCTTGAAGCCCAGCAGCGCCAGCAGATCGTCGTCGGCGTCCGCCACCACCTCGGGCGCGGTCGCCATTGTAAAGTTTACCTGCGTGCGGAATTGCGGCGCGACGAAGGTGGTTAACACACCCAAGCGATGGTCGTCGCTGATGTTGGCGCCGGTGCCGTGCCAGATGCGGCCGTCAAAGAGCATGGCGCTGCCGGCGGGGGCTTCCGCCGGGATGCTGACGACATCCTTGTCCTTTTCCTTGTCCGGTCGGCGGCCGTAGAGGTGGCTGCGCGGCACGATGCGGGTGGCGCCGATGGCTTCGGTGAAGTCGTTGAGCATCCACATCACATTGACGACGACCGGCGCCGCAATCATCGCCGGGTGGTCATCGACGCGGTTGGAGCGCTCGCGCGTCAAAGAGCCGGCCGGCACCGGATTGGGCGCGCGATGAATCGGCTCCGGCATCCACCATTGGTCGGTGTGCAGGTTCATCGCGACGCCGCCCGGCTTGGCGATGTTGGCGCCGTAGCTGGAGAGCAGATAATCATTCCCGAGCACATGCCCGACGACGGCGCGCATGGTCGGCTGGGCCAGCAACTCGCGCCAGACCCGCCCCTTGTTTATCAACATCCAGACGCGCTGGTTGACGCCGCCGGCTTTGGCTGAAAAGGCGTCGCGCCGGATATTGCCGTCCTTGTCGGTGAAGGCGCCCCATTGCTGCTTGGCGCCGCCGTCTTCAAAGGCGTGGCCGCCTTCCAACTCAGCCTGCGCCTGCTCCAGCAAGCGCTGTTTGGCGATCGCGAGCTGGTCGGGCGCGATGGCGTCTTTGACCAGGCAGTAGCCGAATTCGTCGATGTTGGCATTGAGCGTAGCGACATCGGTCGTGGGTTGGGGCAGTTCTTCGATTGTCCAGTCGAACATGTTTGAGTCTCCGTCAGGGCGATATGCGATATGCTGGCCGCGCGCCAGATCATCAGCGTCGGTTTATTGTGAGGGAGAATACATTAAAGCGCGGTCGTATGCAAAACTATGCCCGCAATTGCCCAGAAAGTTGAGGAAGAATAGCGGGAGCTTTGGGATGTTGTCCGTTCTAATCCAATCCAGGAAGATCTAGTATGGCCGACAACATTATCAAGACGTCATCAACAATCTCATCAGGTACGCTAGCCAAGAACCTCGAACCTCCCGCGCGCCAATCTACCGACCTCACATGATACACCAATACGGCGCCCCTGACTCCCAGATTGTTTGGGAGGGGAACTTCAAACTCGGAGCGCTGTTCCCGGCTAGTTATCGGGCAGCATACGGCAACCTTCATTTTGCGATTGTACTCCCTAGGCGAAAGCACAAGCGCCGGGCGATGACCGGACTGCTCGCGGCCCGTACGAGGATCAAGGTCAACCCATATGGTATCCCCGCGTTGTGGCAAGTAAGCCACTACCAGACCTCGTTGCCGACAGGTGGTCCAGTGTCCCACTCTTCCGGTTCAAAATCATCTGGTACGCTCGCCAGCATCTCATCAAGATTGTAGCGCTTTCTTTTTCGAGCGCGCTTGATACGAATTTCGCCATCCACTAAATCCATGTCCACAGCATGCCCGATGTCTAGTCCCGCTTCATCCGCAATAGCCTTCGGTATACGCACCGCTCGGCTGTTTCCCCATTTCTGAATTTTCGTCACCATCATCGCCACTCCGTTTCTACATTGTAGATACATATTATCACATTGCGGGCATACTGTGCAATTGGTGTCACCCTAGGGAGTGGTGAATACTGACGATACGAATTCAGCCCGATCTTGTCAAGAAATCTCTGTGCCCTATGTGTCTGTGGTGAATTACCCCGTGTGAAACTCGGCAAGCATCGTAACTCTTCGATATTCACCACTCCCAAGATTGGACCTGAGGTGACATCAGTAAGATTGTTCGCTACAATGGTCTGCAACCTTAATCTGGAACAAGGCTGTGCAAATGCCAGTAGCCGCCAAGAATATCAGCCAGTTCGCTGCGCAAGGCTACACCATCGCGCGCGGTCTCTTCGGTCCTGACGAGGTCGAGGAATTGCGCGAGCACTTCTTCCGAATAAATGCGGAACAGAATGCCATACGGGAGCGTGATGCGAACTCGGACAACACGATCGCGCGGAACGATCCACTGGCGCAGTATCCGCGCGTCATGATGCCGCATCGCTTTGACGAAACGAGCCTGCAATGGATGATCGATGCCCGCCTCAACCAATGGATGACGAGCATCCTCGGGCGCGAACCCTATGCCGTACAGACGATGTTCTACTTCAAGCCGCCGGGCGCCCGCGGCCAGGCGCTGCATCAGGATCAGTTTTATCTGCGCGTCGACCCCGGCACCTGCGTCGCCGCCTGGATGGCGATTGATCGCTGCGATGAAGAGAACGGCTGCCTGCGCATCGTGCCGGGTACGCAAGACACGCCTGTCTTGTGCACGGTAGATGCCGATACCGATATCAGTTTCACCGATGTCACCGTTGAATTGCCGCCCGGTTTCGAGCCGATTCCGCTGCTCATGGCGCCCGGCGATGTGCTCTTCTTCAACGGCCAGCTGGTGCACGGCAGCTACCCCAACAGCAGCATTGACCGCTTCCGCTGCGCCTTGATCGGCCACTACATCGTTGGCGAAGCCGAGGCGGTTGGCAAGTGGTATCACCCGGTCTTGCGCATGGATGGCAGCGAAATTGACTTAGGCGTCAGCGAACATGGGGGACCCTGCGGCGTCTGGGTCGAACGCGATGGCGCGCCGGTCGCCGTGCTTGAGGGCGTCGACACGCGTTTTGCCTGAGGGGGCCAGCGCGGCCGATAAACCAGGCGCGCTGCCGAGCGTCGATTGGAGCGGATAAACGATATGCGGGCCTCCGCAACAAACATCAGCGAGTTTGCCGCACGGGGCTTCACCATGGCGCGGCGCCTGTTCAGCCATGAAGAGGTCGAGGAATTGCGGCGGCACTACCTCTGGATCAATGAGAAGCACCGGCGCGTATCGGACAACATCACTGATGAAAGCGACCCGCTCGCCAGATACCCGCGTGTGGGGCAACCGCATCGGTGGGACGAAACAAGCCTGAACTGGATGATTGATCCGCGCCTCAACGCGTGGATGACAGCCCTGCTCGGTTGCGAACCCTACGCGGTGCAGACGATGTATTATTACAAACCGCCGGGCGCCCGCGGTCAGGCGCTGCATCAGGATCAGTTCTATCTGCGCGTTGAGCCCGGCACCTGCGTCGCCGCCTGGATGGCTGTTGACCCTTGTGATGAGGAAAATGGCTGCCTCTTTGTTGTACCGGGCACGCATGACATTCCGGTTTTGTGCACGGTTGATGCCGATACCGACGCCAGCTTCGTCAACGACACGGTGGAGCTTCCGCCCGGTTACGAGCCGATTCCGCTGCTGATGGCGCCCGGCGATGTGGTCTTCTTCAACGGCCAGCTGGTGCACGGCAGCTACCCGAACAGCAGCGCCGATCGCTTCCGCTGCGCCATGATCGGCCACTACATCGCTGGCGAAGCCGAGGCGGTCGCCAAATGGTATCACCCGGTCCTGCGCATGGATGGCAGCGAGATCGACTTCGGCGTCAGCGAACATGGGGGACCCTGCGGCGTCTGGGTCGAACGCGATGGCGCGCCGGTGGCAGTGCTCGATGGCTTTGAAACGCGGCAGGAGCATCGTTCGCGCCGCCGCGATTAAGCGCGTCTTCCCAGGCCGCGTTGGCAGCTTGACTGCCGTAACCGCGCCACCGGCATTCTGAATGCAAGCCGTTCCAAATTGAATTAGCGCTTTGCAATTCTCTAGGATACAATCCCTCGAATTGCGAATTCTTATTGTGTTTGAGAAATCAAAATATGACGACTAGAACCGCCTTAATCGGCGCTGGCAAAATGGCGCGCCACCACCTGCCACTAATGGTCGAAGCGGGCGCCGATATCCGCGTCATCTGCGAGCCTTCGTCCGAGAACTACCAACTGACCTGCGCCAGGCTGACGGAACTCGGCGAGCCGCCGCCGCCAAACGTACCCGTCCTCGCCGACATGCTGGCGAAATTCGCCGGCGAGCTCGACGCCGTCTTCATCATTACGCCGCATAAGCTGCACCACGATCACGCGAAGATTTGCCTTGAAGCGGGCTTGGATGTCTTGCTGGAAAAGCCAATGGTGATGAACGCGGGCGAAGCCATCAGCTTGATGGAAACGCGCGACCGCACCGGCGCGCATCTGGTGGTGGCGTTTCAGGGCGGGCTCTCGCCACAGATCCGCCACGCCGCAGGCCTGATCGCCTCGGGCGCGCTTGGCGAATTGCGCACGGTGGCCGGCATGGTCTGGCAGGGTTGGAAAGCGAATACGGTCGGGGGCGGGCGCCCGGCGCCCGCGCCCCCCGGGGGGGGGGGGGGGGTTGATTTGGGCGGGGCCCAGCAGGAAAACGGCAGTAAGCTGGTGGGGGGGGGGGTTTGCGCGGCGGGGGGGTGGGGGGGGGGGGGGGGTGCTTTGGGGGGGGGGGGGTGTTTGTGGGGGGGGGGGGTTTCCCCCCCCCGGGGGGGCGGCGGGGCCCGCCCCCCCCCCGCGACCGCGGGTGGCGGCTTCCTCTTTGATTCCGGCGCGCACATGCTGAACACGGTCTGTACGCTGGTCGGCGAGGACTTTGCGACGGTCGCGGCTTGGCTGGACAATCGCGGCGCCGCCGTCGACATTGACGGCGTCGTCATGGGGCGGCTGGAATCGGGCGCGCTGGTGACCATCAACGGCTGCGGCGATTGCATCCCGGGCTTGGAAAACGAAATCTACCTGAACATGACGGGCGGCGTCATTCGCACTTGCATGTACGGGAGGCGGCTGCTCATCCGGCGCGCGGACGAAACGGAGCTCGTTGAAGTGGAAGGCTTGCCCAAGATGCGCGGCGCCTGGGAGCAATTTATGCAGGTGCGCGCTGGCGAGATCGAGAACCCCTGCCCGCCGGAAGTGGGCTTGCGCATGGCGAAGCTCTGGGACGCCATCGTCGAATCGGCGAGCAAAGATGGCATGCCCGTGCTCGCAGCGAAATGACGCGGCGATATTATTCACCACAGAGGAATTGCAGGGGCAACGCTGTGAGCCGCTCGCCAAAACCAACCGATGTAGGGGCTACCGAACTGCAGTGTCCACGCGCAGCATCGGGTCGCCCGAATCTGAAAGGAACAACACATGAAAACCGCAACTGGCAACTTTCCGCTCGGCTGGCGCCGCCGCAACTACGCCTGGGAGCAAGACCTGGACGGCATGATCGCCTGGGCGCTGGACAACGACCTGGAAGTCGTCGATCTGGGGCAAGATGCCGATTGCATTGCCGGCCGGGTCGTTGAGGCTGGGCTGCGTATCGGCACGGCGGACATGAACGTATGGCATGAGATGATATCGCCCGATGCCGCCGTTCGCCGCGAGGCGGTGGCGCGAAACGCCGAGTACGCGCGCGCCTGCGCTGCCGCCGGAGCGGTGACCTTCTTTGTCGTAATGCTCCCGGAAGATCCGTCACGACCGCGCGCCGAAAACTTCGGCTACATGATCGATAGCTACGGCGAGTTGGCTACGACCTTTGAAGACTGTGGCGCGTACCTCGCCATTGAAGGCTGGCCCGGTCCCGGCGCCTTGGTATGCACACCCGAGGCCTACCGCGCTTTCATCGAGCAGGTTGGTTCGCCCAACATGGGCGTCAACTATGACCCGTCGCATCTCGTGCGCATGGGCATCGACCCGATTCGCTTCCTCAAAGAATTCGTCGGGTCTGTCTTCCATGTGCACGGCAAGGACTGCATGATCATCAACGAGAACCTGTACCAGTACGGCAACTTGCAGGAAGCGACCTTCGGCGCGCCCTTCAAATACGGCGGCATGAATTGGCGCTATACCATCCCGGGCCACGGCTTGTCCGACTGGAATATCATCCTCGACGTCTTGAAAGACAGCGGCTACAGCGGCTGCGTCAGCATTGAGCTGGAAGATCACTATTACGACGACACGGAAGCCGATCAGAAGCTCGGCGTGCTGCAGGGCGTGAAGTTCCTGGCGGGGACGTGACGATTCCCCCTATCGCCCAAACCCTTCCCCCATTGAGTGCTGAGGCCAGGACAGGTTTAATCCGATCGGCTATGGATGCTTCGATGTGTCAATCACAAGCAACTCTAAGAGAGGAAATTGTAGGGGCGCCTCGTTGAGTCGCCCGATGGAGCGCAAAAGATGTAGGGGCGACCCATTGGGTCGCCCGAAAAAGCTGATGTGTGTCGGGGCGAGCCGGCGGCTCGCCCGCAATATATGAGAGGATCGCGGAGTATGAAAAACGTTGCCGTAGTCGGCTTGGGCAATATGGGCATGGGAATGGCGAAAAATCTGCTCGCCGCCGGATTCCCAGTCACCGGATTTGATCTGCGCCCGGAGCGCGGTCAATTGCTGGAGGATTTGGGCGGAAAGCCGGCCGCCTCCTTGGCGGACCTGGCGGGGGCTGACGCTGTTTTCGTCATGGTGATGACTGGCGCGCAAGTGATGGATGTGGTCGCCGGCGCGGGCGGGCTAGCGCAGCGCCTGAGCGCCGGCGCTACCATCATCGTCTCCGCCACGATCCAGCCCGCCGAGATGCGCGCCGTCGCCGAGGCGCTAACCGGGACGGGCTTGCATCTGATCGACAGCCCGGTCAGTGGCGGGCAATTTGGCGCCGAAGCGGGCGCGCTGACCATGATGGTCGCCGCTGACGCTGCGGTCTTCGCGGACAATCAAGATGCGCTGCGCGCGGTCGGCAAAGACATCTTCCACGTCGGCGAAGAAGCGGGCATGGGGCAGACGGTCAAGGCGGCGCTGCAAGCGCTGATCGGCGTCAGCTTCGTCGGCATTTTCGAATCGCTGGCTTTGGGCGCGGCCGCCGGCATCAAGGGCGAGACGCTCTTTGAGGTCTTCAGCAGCACGCACGTCGCCAATACGCCTTTCTTCAAGAATTGCGCCCAGCTGATAATGGAGCGCAAGTTTGAAGATACGGGCAGCCATATTGCCACCATGCACAAAGATTTGGGCATCAGCATGGCGCTGGCTCACGAGAAGGGCATGCCGCTTTTCGCTACCAGCGCCGCCTTCGAGCTTTTTCAAGCGGGCATCTCGCGTTTTCCCGAAGGCGACAATTGGGCGATCGTCAAGCTGCTGGAAGAATTCTCCGGGAAGGAAGTTCACTGGTGACTTTGTTTCTGCGTACGATGTAGGGGCTACCCATTGGGTCGCCCGCCACCCAATTTTTGTAGGGGCGAGCCGCCGGCTCGCCCCTACGCATATTTGAAAAGATTGGCTCGTCCGTACGCATATTTGCAAGGATTGGCTCGCCCATACGCACTCTTTGATTGAAACGCTCGCGCGTGACAGGGACGAAAAAACAGGATGTGATCAAATGATAAGACTCGGCGTCATCACCGACGGCATAAGCCGCGAATTTGAACATGCCTTAAGCGTCATGAACGAAGTCGGCTTGACGCAGGCGGAATTGCAATATCTTTGGGATGTGGAAGTCGGCGATCTCTCCGATGCCCAGCTGGATCGCGCCCAGCGGCTGGTGGCCGCGCACGGCGTTGACGTGTCCTGCGTCTCGCGGCATATTTTTGGCGGCTTGGCGCTCGGCGATCTGTCCTTGACCGACCCCGTTTATCGAGATCAGCTCGCCGCCCTCAACCGCTGCATCGATATGGCGCAGGCGCTTGATTGCCCGCTTGTGCGCATCATGAGCTTCAAAAAAGAGATGATCCTCTTCGGCAGCCACGGCGCCGAGGAATGGAATGTGGCGCAGGGCGCCTGGGACAAAGCGCGCGAATTGATCGGCGGGGCGGCGCAGATTGCGGAAGATCGCGACATCACGCTTGTCGTCGAGACAGGCAACAACGCGATCACCAATTCAGCCTTCCTGGCGCGCCGCATGGTGGATGATGTCGGCTCCCCGCGCCTGAAGGTGATGTGGGATCCAGCGAACGCGCTGTATTCTACCGAGGCGGCTTACCCCGATGGCTACGAGGCGCTGCGCGGCGGTTATCTTGGGCATATTCATCTCAAAGATGTCGTGGTCGAAATATCGAAGGCGACGATCTCCTGCCGTCAGTTGGGAACGGGAGAGATGGCGCCCTATCTTGACGACATGGCGACCGCCCTGAAAAGTGACGGATACAGCGGATCAATCTCGCTGGAATCGGTTTATCGACCGCTGGGCGGCAGCTTCGAAGATGGCTTCCGCGCATCGATCGGGGCGCTTAAGGCGATGTTTGGTTAAAGGCGCTTTTGCTCATTTCTGTGGTACGCTGTTGGGGTGGCCCGCTGCGCCGCCCGTTTTTTCGCATGACATTTGCTGGCGTTTCGGCGCCGCGCTCCCATTTACTTCGCGGGCGGCCAAGCCCACTCCCGTCCGTCTGTGTCTACGCGGCGCCCCCCCTTTCCCGCCATCTCTATGGCGGGCATCCGACGAGCCGGGGTCGCGTAGGGCGCGTAGACATCGGCCTTCGACACGGACCTTAGGAGGGGGAGCCAAACGCAGCGGGGCGCTCAATATTTTGCGAGGGCGGTGGATTTGCAGCGCGTGTATTTTCATATTGTCGAAAAGAGAGGAGCCATCATGCCAATCCCAAAGAAAGCATTCGGGCGCACGAGCCACCTGAGCACACGCGCGCTCTTCGGCGCGGCCGCCTTCAGCAGCGTCTCGCAAGCCGAAGCCGACCGCACCATGGAGCTGCTTATCGAGAATGGCGTCAATCATATCGACACCGCCGCCAGCTATGGCGATGCCGAGCTGCGTATCGGCCCCTGGATGGAGACGCATCGCGAGCGCTTCTTCCTCGCCACGAAAACCGGCGAGCGCCGCTACGATGGGGCCAAGGCGGAGTTTGAGCGTTCGCTGCAGCGCCTCCGCGTCAGCCAGGTTGACCTGATCCAGCTGCACAATCTAGTGGGCGAAGACGAATGGGAGGTTGCCATGGGTCCCGGCGGCGCGCTGGAATACCTGATCGAGGCGCGCGACCAGGGCTTGGTCAAGTATATTGGCGTGACGGGCCACTATGTCGCCATCGCCGGCATGCATCAGCGCAGCCTGGAGCGCTTCGACTTTGATTCGGTGCTGCTGCCCTACAATTATCTGATGATGCAAAACGAGACCTACCGCGCCGGATTTGAAGCGGTCGTCGAGACCTGTAAAGCGCGAGGCGCCGCGGTGCAGACGATAAAGGGCGTCACCCGCCGTCCCTACGTCACCGAGCAGCGCAGCCACGCCACCTGGTACGAGCCGCTGACGGACCAGCCCAGCATCGATAAAGCGGTGCATTGGGTGCTGGGGAACGAAGATGTCTTCCTCAACACGGTCGGCGATATACATATTCTGCCCAAGGTGCTGGATGCGGCGGCGCGTTATGAAGCGGGAACGCCGGACGAGGTCATGGAGGCGATGGCTGCGGAATGGGAGATGGCACCGCTGTTTGTCTAGTGACGTTTGTTCCGCAAGACGCAGGAGATGGCATCGAAACTATGTCATTGAATTGACCTGCCTGTCATTTTGACACTAGAGCGCGCCAGAAAGATCCAGAGACTCGATGAAGATCACAACAAAGGTCCGACGATGGGCGATATACTCTATTCTCGTCCCGCTGCTGCCAATGATTTTCGCTGGTATCCTCAAGCTGGGCCAAGGATCGGGACTAGAATATCAGAGTCTGCTCGGCGGTACTGAACTGTACATTCTGTCAGTTACGGTTCTTGCTTCTACCAAGAATGATCTGGACAACTCGCACGCTGATTTTTCTAGTTTTCGCGTATATCATGCGCTTACTGAGACGCTGATTGTTATGATGATAATTATCAGCATGATGTTTGCCGCAGTCTACATTCATGGGCATGTGCAGAATATAGGTATACAGCAGGCATTTGCGGCGGATGCAGGAATATTCTAAGGCGTATTGTCAACACTAGGTTCTGTTGATATTTTGATATTGGCATTTTCATAGATGCGTATAATGGT